>JANMGS010000439.1:0-4967 GCA_031374745.1 Ferruginibacter sp.
TTTCATTATTCATAATGATAGGTTTTGAGTTTATAATTTTAATAATGCTAAGTTCTACACACCTGCATATTTAATGTTACACAATTCATTTAAAAATTTACATTATTTGGGCATAACAAATTTTTTGTAACCGTGTTTGTATACACCTGTTAATGTTGCATGGGATACAATGATCGCTTCGTAAGAACTGTGAATAATATAATGACTAATTAGAATATTGTAATAATTATTGATGAAAGAATTTCATTTTTGTAATCAATTCTTTTTTATTCAAGAAAAATAACATGCAATGAAAAAAAAGGCAACTACTATTATGCCAGTTGATTCCAAAATACTGGCTAATAAGACGTATCAAGATTTTAACAACGAGGCGCCCAACCTAGCCGACCCTAATAAAAATAAAGTCATTGAAATTGAACAGTCACCCGAAGTAGGCACAGATGGTGACGTAGCAGCAATACCACAAGTGGGTGCAAGAGATAAAAATGTAAATTCAGAAATATCAACTACTGAAATATAATCTCATGGAAAAATTAATTGCAAAAAATACGGCATATGCTGCTACTAATTTTGCTTCAGGTAAAGGAAGATTGGCTGTTGCAAGTGTAAAGATTAAACATTATCAACTGATGAAATTATTTGAAGATCAGTTAAAAGATATTTATTGGGCAGAAAAAGCACTGATAAAGTTTATTCCCAAGATGATTAAAAAGGCCACAAATTTAAAATTGTCTACTGCATTAAAAGCGCTTTTACAACAAACCAATGAACAACTTAGTCGCTTAGAGCGAGTGTTTGCCATTATTGAACAAGAGGTTGTTGAAAAAAAATGCCAAGCAATTGATGGATTGATTAGCGAAGTAGCAGAATTAATGGTAATATGCCAAAAGGGTGTAATGCGTGATGCAGGCATTTTAACAGCATCGCAAAAGGTAGCGCATTATGAAATTGCTAGCTACAATGCACTTCATCACTTTGCTATGAAACTTGGTTTGACAGATGCATCGTCTTTACTTGCAGAAATACGATTAAAAGAAAAAACCACCGATTCAAAATTTTCAAAAATGGCTTTTTCTATAATTAATTTAGAGGTAGAAGAAATACAATATGATTAAATATAATTTTTCTGACGCTGTGGGTGTTCCATCGACTGCTCTGTGATTTGCTACGCTGTTAGAAATTAAAAAATATACATTATGTGGAAAGAAGAAAACAATCAATTAAAACGCAGTTTTGAGTTTAAAGACTTTGTAGAAGCTTTTAGTTTTATGACCCAAGTAGCTTTTGCAGCTGAAAAAATGAATCATCATCCTAATTGGAGCAATGTGTACAACAAAGTTGAAATAGTACTATTTACGCACGAAGCCAAGGATAGTATTACAGAAAAAGACAGAAAATTATCTAAAGAAATTGATAGGATTTTTAAAAGCTAATTTTATCTAAATTGATTGTAACGCTCTTTAAAGTTCATTGTGGCTATCTAGGCTTTTAAATTATTTGTATGCATGGTAGTAAATACGTGCTGGCTTGGCAAGTGAATAATATTTAAATAGCTTCATTATTCTCAATTAAGGGTAGTAGTGTTAATGTTAATGCCATTATCCATTCTACATTTAGCTTTTGTATGTATTATAACCTATCAAGAGGGGATGATAAAAAATCTTTTTCTCTACCTATACCTGCTACATTACAAAGCATTTTAATGGATTGCTGTAGTTATATCGAAAGTGTACAAATAAAAATTTAGTTGTTTTTTTCAAACTGCATTTTTAAATAGCTTATCAATTTATGATTTTAAAGTGCCTTCTTTTGCGTCAACTAAAGTGCTGCCTTTAGCTACTGAAGCTATTATTTTAAAAAAAATAATCATCCTATATTGCCTTTTGTATTTCAATAGTAAGGAGATTTACTATTTGCTTTAACAATGCTAATATTCGGATCATCTTTGCCTTACTTAAACCAAGTTTTTACCAGAGGCGACCATAAATCTTCTAATTTGTGATAATTAATTTTTATTTCTGCCTCACCATTTAAAACCAAATAAGCCCTTTTACTAAGATCAGCAAAAAATAATTGTACTTTTTTCTCATCTTTTTTTCATTTTTTTACGCTGTTTATCACTAAAAAACCAGCGATTTCCTTCATCATCCGCTTCCTGCGCAGCCATTGGTATTGTAGTTGCTCCATCGCCCGTTTTTAGATTTGTACAAAAAAGGCAAATGTTTATTTCTTTTACCAATTTCTTCATCATTTTAATTGCCTCTTTTCCTTTCAAATTTGTTTCGTTATTCATACATTATATTTTTGATTTACTATTTTTAAATGCTTAGGTCAAATCTCTTTTCAAAAATATCGTTACTCCATTATTCAACGAAATTATTTTATTCACGTTTATTTATATGCTACATAAAAAGTGTGAATCATGCAATATTTTATTAAAATGTTGTAATAAAAAATATTTAAAACCGCCACACTTTTGTTATGTAATTTTTTACTTTAATAAAATGAAACCATTATGGAAAAAAAGGCAAAAGGTAATATTTTGGCAAATACCAAAATAGCAAACGATAAAACGTACCAAGATTTTAATAAGGAAGCACTCGATCCTAGAGATCCCAATCAAAGTGAAGCAGTGAAAATACAAGAGTCTGCTGAAGAGAATACAGATGTAGATGTAGATGCCATTCCACATGTGGGTGCAAGGGATAAAAATGTAAAAAGTGAAACAGCAATTAAAACAAATATAAAGTAACGATGGAAAAGAAAATAACAAGAAGAGCTACAGCAGCACAACCTGCATCAAAGACTGCGAATACTACTTCCAGTAAGGCAACAGCTGCCTCCAACAAGGGTATGATAAAGCATTCTCAATTGATGAAATTATTTGAAGATGAATTAAAAGATATTTATTGGGCGGAAAAAGCGTTGACTAAAGCTATTCCAAAGATGATAAAAAAAGCTACAGCTTCTGAGTTGTTAGATGCATTGAAAAGCCACTTAGAAGAAACAATGGAGCAGGTAAGCCGCTTGGAGCAAGTATTTGCAAGCATTGAAAAAAAGGCAGTTGCCAAAAAATGTGAAGCCATGGATGGTTTGATAAGAGAAGCAGGAGAGATAATGGAATCATGCGAAAAAGGTGCGATGCGAGATGCTGGTATTATGTCTGCCGCACAAAAAGTAGAGCATTATGAAATTGCTACCTATGGTACACTACATCAATTTGCTGTAACACTGGGTTTGACAACAGCAGCATTATTGCTTGAAGAAACCTTAAACGAAGAAAAATCTGCTGATGCAAAATTGACCGAAGTAGCAGTCGCTACTATAAATATAGAAGCAGCTGAATTGGAGGAAAAAGCTGCATAGGTTTTATTTGATTAAGAATCACAAAGCTGCGGTAAATTAGTTTACTGCAGCTTTATGATGTTAAAAACAAGCTTATTGAATACAAAAAATAAATATGAATAATACTAATACTACATTACCATTGTACTTAAAACTGTCTCAAATAATACTGGGATTGTTGGCTTTCTTTTTTATTTTATACATAGGCACAGACATAATTGTACCAATAATTTTTGCTACTATCATTGCTATTTTATTAAATCCGTTTGTAAATTTATTAACTAGAATAAAGTGTAATAGGGTAGTTGCTATTTTAATTGCAGTTCTTTTGGCTTTATTGGTAATTAGCTCCCTTACATACTTCATACTATCTCAAGCTGCCATGTTTAGTGAAACCTGGCCACAGTTTAAACAAAAATTTACAAGTTTGTTTAACGATTGTATTCTCTGGTTTTCTACACATTTAAATATTGGCAAACCAAAAATTGATGCATGGATTAACAAAACAAAATCAGAAGGCATGAGCAATAGTTCTGCTGTTATCGGTTCTGTTATTACTACATTTGGTGGAATGCTGGTGATGCTTTTTTTGCTGCCTGTGTATACTTTTATGATTCTTTTTTATAAACCACTTTTGCTGGAATTTATAGCGCAATTATTTAAAAATAATGAGCAAAAAATAGTTGCAGAAGTATTATCAGAAACAAAAACCTTGATACAAAGTTATTTGCTTGGATTATTGCTAGAGGCTGCTCTAGTGGCGACGCTTAACGCTATTGGGTTGTTGGTTTTAGGAGTCCAATATGCTCTTCTCATAGGAGTAATTGGGGCTTTGCTAAATATGATTCCTTACATAGGTGGATTAGTGGCTATTGCCTTACCTATGCTCATGGCGCTTGCTACCAAAAGCCCCATCACCGCTTTGTGGGTTTTTATTTTATATATTATTGTTCAGTTCATAGACAATAATTTTATTGTGCCCAAAATAGTAGCCAGCAAAGTAAAAATAAATGCACTTGTTAGTATTGTAGTTGTATTGGTAGGCGGTGCATTGTGGGGTATTTCAGGCATGTTTTTAGCCATACCACTTACAGCTATTATAAAAGTAATTTTCGATAGAATTGATCAGTTAAAACCATTCGGTTTTTTATTAGGGGACAACCAACCACAAATTGGAAAATTGAATATTAAAATACCGAAAAAAATAATTAAGATAGCGCCTAAAACTATCAAAAACCTTTAGAAATAATAGCACATAATTTGGAAAATGATCTGCAAGTTATTTTTTTAAGTTCAGCTGAAGTTTTACAATTTAGATACTTTTTATATTATATTTTCAATGCAGTTAAGCTGCATAAGTATTAAACTACCGACATGAAAAATAAAAAAAAATTAACAGAAATTAAAATGCCAGATACCAAAAGCAATACTGGTAGAAAAATGATGAGCAACAAAACTGTAAAGGATATTCCAGCAGTAAAAGAAACCGATTTAGAACGGGCTTACAAAGAAGGATTATTTAACAATAGCGATACCGAAAAAGGCTAGCAGTATTATTTCGTTGAAGATTTTGCGCCAGCAAAAATACTTTTCCAAATAAAGTTAAAAAAAGACTTGTTGAT
>JANMGS010000502.1:0-1973 GCA_031374745.1 Ferruginibacter sp.
TACGACCCTTACACACCAATGCAGTTATTTTTGCATTTGTAGGTAATGGTATTTTTATGGGAGTGTATTATTCTTTGCAGCGTTTGTGCAAGGCAAGGATGTTTAGCGATAAATTAAGCTACATACATTTTTGGGGTTGGCAATTAATCATTGTTGCTGCTGCAATCTCTTTACCCATAGGGCTAACCAACGGCGCAGAATATGCAGAACTTATTTGGCCAATCGATATTGCCATTGCAATTATTTGGGTTGTATTTGGTTGGAACATGTTTGGCACCATTATTAAAAGAAGAGAGCGGCATTTGTATGTAGCCATTTGGTTTTATATAGCCACTTTTGTAACCGTAGCCGTTTTGCATATTGTTCGATCTTTCGAATTACCTTATTCCTGGCTGCATAGTTATAGTTTATTTGCGGGTGTGCAAGATGCACTGGTGCAATGGTGGTATGGTCATAATGCAGTTGCCTTCTTTTTAACTACGCCCTACTTAGGTTTGATGTATTACTTTATGCCAAAGGCAGCCAATCGTCCAGTATATTCTTATCGCCTTTCTATCATTCACTTTTGGTCGTTGATATTCTTATACATCTGGGCCGGGCCACATCATTTACTTTATACGGCGTTGCCTAACTGGGCGCAATCTATTGGTATCGTATTTTCTTTTATGCTTATTTTCCCAAGTTGGGGCGGTATGATAAATGGTTTACTTACCCTACGTGGTGCTTGGGATAGGGTGAGAGATGATGTTATTTTAAAATTTATGGTAGTAGCTGTTACCGCATATGGTATGGCCACTTTTGAAGGACCCATGCTTTCGTTAAAAAGTGTAAGTGCAGTAGCGCATTATACCGATTGGATAGTAGCACACGTACACGTAGGTGCATTGGGCTGGAACGGGATGCTCACTTTTGGTATATTGTATTGGTTGATTCCTCGAATTTTTAAAACAGAATTATTTTCTAAAAAAATAGCTAACCTGCATTTTTGGTTGGGCACACTGGGTATTTTATTTTGGGCCATACCTATGTATTGGGCTGGTTTTACACAGAGCTCCATGTGGAAACAATTTACAGAAGCAGGCCAATTGAAATATACGTTTCTAGAAACAGTTACTTACATGAAACCCTTTTACGCTATGCGTTCATTGGGTGGCACATTGTATTTAGTAGGTGTGCTGTTTATGATTTGGAATTTATACAAAACGGTACGGTCTGGTGTATTGGTAGCCAATGAAGCAGCAGAAGCAGCTCCCTTAGAAAAAGAATTTGTTGCACACAAAGGAGAACATTGGCACAGGTTAATAGAAAGAAAACCCATTCAATTTTTGATTTTAAGTTTGGTGGTAATATTAATAGGTGGAGCCATAGAAATGATACCTACTTTCTTAATAAAGGAAAATGTCCCCAGCATTAGCAGTGTAAAACCATATACGCCACTAGAATTACAAGGCAGGGATTTATATGTAAGAGAAGGTTGTTATGTATGTCATTCGCAAATGATACGCCCTTTCCGTACAGAAACAGAGCGCTATGGCGAATATTCCAAAGCGGGAGAATTTGTGTACGACCATCCATTCCAATGGGGCAGCAAGCGTACGGGTCCCGATTTGGCTAGAGAAGGATCATCTGCCAATGGAGGAAGGTTAAAGAAAACCAACGGTTGGCATTTTCGCCATTTTAGGGAACCATCTTCTATGAGTGAAGGTTCTGTGATGCCTGCCTATCCTTTTATGCTAGAAAATGATCTAGATATTTCTACAACGGCAGCTAAAATTAATGCCATGCGTACCCTAGGTGTTCCTTACGAAAAAGGGTATGAAAAAATAGCGAATGAAGATTTAGCAGACCAAGCAAACCTTATTGTAGCAGATTTAAGATCAGATAGCATAAGGATATCGCCTAAAAAAGAAGTGATTGCTTTGATTGCCTATATGCAACGCTTGGGAAGAGATATTAGTAAAAATAAAACAGCC
>JANMGS010000507.1:0-4221 GCA_031374745.1 Ferruginibacter sp.
ATTTCTGCCAGTAGCTTTTTATGGGTTGGTGCAATTACCCCTTTTGGAGGCTTGGCTTTTATAGGAGGTTGGGTCTTGCTGTTGGTTTGTTTGATCAATAAAAAAAATGCCCCTCATTAATTTTATCAACTTAGCTTTATATTAATTCATTATTAAAGCAAAATATTGTTAATTGCAATAATTAGCTACAGCTAAATGCAATTTTGTGTTATATTTTGAGTGGTTTTTGTAACATATTTGTTTATCACATCATGTTAATACTATTTTAAAATAAAAAGCACCGTTTTTTATTATCTTTATCGCCATGGCAGAAAAAATAAAATCAATAAAAAAGAATACCAAAGCCGCCGATGCCCTAAAGCAAGAAAAGGAGGAAACTGTAGAAATAAAAGACCTGCTTAAAGATGAGCGTACCCATAAAATAGCAGGTAGTATTTGTTTGTTATTTGCCATACTTTTTTTTATCGCATTCACTTCCTATTTATTTACTTGGGAAGAAGACCAAGACAAAGTTTTTAAAGAGGGGTATAAATTACTATTAGGCACAGATACCAAAATGGCAAATTTGATGGGTAGCTTTGGCGCTTTCATATCACATTTACTCATTTTCAAAGGATTCGGTGTTGCGTCTTATCTTATTTGTACATTCTTTTTTATCATAGGAATAAACCTGTTTTTTGGACAAAAAGTATTTTCTGTCGTTCGTAATATCAAATATTTAATTGTTGGATTGCCCTTGTTAAGCGTATCTGCTTCTGTAATAATGCAAGGAAATGATTTTGCTTGGGGTGGTGCTGTGGGCGATATGAGCAGGGATTATCTGTACAGTATTATTGGAAAGATAGGAACAATAGGTTTTATATTAGTTACATTTTTGGCATATGTTATTTGGCGTTTTAATCCTTCCTTTAAAATGCCAACAAAAAGAGTAAATGAAGAAGAAAATAGCAATGATGCAACAGCAGAAGCGTTTGCCATAGATGAAGAAAAAGAGCGTGAAGGAGAATTGACAAACCTAGAAAAAGAGACCGCTGCTTCGGGAAATTCAATGACTGGCAATGCGGGTATTTTAAATATCCCAGATCAGTCACCAGCTTTTGCTCATGACTTGGCATTAACTGAAAAAGAAGAAGAAGAACAAAAAAGAGGAGCAAAAATTGTAAATACCATTTTGATTCCTCCCAAAAAACAACAAGAAATAGTGGATGAAAACGGAGTTGGACAAACAGAAGATGCATTTGTTTCCGTAATGCCTGCTTCTAAAAAAGCAAGTTTTGTACCAATAGCGGATTTGGCATTGGAAGTAAAAACGGTGCCAGATGAATTGCCAGAAGGAGAGCCCACCAAAGCAAAAACGGCGGATGATGTAAAAGCGTTGGGTAATTATGACCCTATCCTCGATTTAAGAGATTATGTTTATCCATCGGTGGAGCTATTGGAAAACCATGGTAGCGAAAAGATTGTACAAGACCCACAAGAACTGGAAAATAATAAGAATCAAATTATTACTACACTCCGGAATTATGATATTGAGATTCAAAAAATATCTGCAACAGTAGGTCCCACTGTAACCTTGTACGAAATTATACCAGCACCCGGGGTGAGAATTTCTCGTATAAAAAACTTAGAAGATGATATAGCGCTAAGCCTTGCTGCACTTGGTATTCGTATTATAGCACCTATACCAGGTAAGGGTACCATTGGTATTGAAGTGCCAAATACAAGAAAAACCATGGTGAGCATGCGCACGTTATTGGATGATGTGAAATTTAGCGAAAGTAAATTCTCCTTGCCTATTGCTATTGGGAAGAAGATAGACAACACGCACTTTGTAGTAGACCTAGCTAGTATGCCGCATCTATTGATGGCAGGTGCAACCGGGCAAGGAAAATCTGTTGGGTTAAACGCCATTCTTGTTTCGTTGTTGTATAAAAAGCATCCATCCCAATTGAAATTTGTATTGGTAGATCCTAAAAAAGTGGAGCTTAGTATTTATAAAACAATAGAAAAACATTTTCTTGCAAAACTGCCAGGCGAAGAAGAAAGCATCATTACAGATACAAAGAAAGTAGTGCATACTTTAAATGCGCTTTGTATAGAAATGGATAATAGATATGACCTGTTAAAAGAAGCCGGTTGTAGAAATATAAGAGAGTACAACGAAAAATTTGTAGCAAGAAAATTGAACCCCGAAAAAGGGCACCAGTTTCTTCCATTTATAGTATTGGTAGTAGATGAATTTGCCGATTTGATAATGACAGCAGGTAAAGAGGTAGAAATGCCCATTGCACGGCTAGCACAGCTTGCAAGGGCAATTGGTATACATTTAATTATAGCTACGCAACGACCATCAGTAAACATTATTACGGGTACTATAAAAGCAAACTTTCCTGCACGTATTGCTTTTAAAGTAAGTAGTAAAATAGATAGCCGTACCATTTTAGATACAGGTGGAGCCGAGCAGCTTATTGGTAAAGGAGATATGCTTATAAGCTATAATGGAGAAGTAGTGAGGCTTCAATGTGCGTTTGTAGATACGCCTGAGGTAGATAAAATAGTAGATTTTATTGGCAGCCAAAGAGGTTACCCAGATGCATTTATGTTGCCAGAATATGTAGATGAAAAAGAAATGGATGCCAAAGATTTTGATGTAAACAACAAAGACGCTTTGTTTGAAGATGCGGCAAGGTTAATTGTGATGAGCCAAAGTGGAAGCACCTCTTTATTGCAACGCAAAATGAAATTGGGTTATAATCGGGCTGGAAGACTAATGGACCAGTTAGAAGCTGCAGGTATTGTAGGACCAAACCAAGGAAGCAAAGTGAGGGATGTTTTGATAAAAACGGATGCAGATTTGCAAATGTTTTTTAATGAAATGTAAGAGCAAAGTATTGAGTACTTAGTATTGAGTATTTAGACTGGTTCGTTCACACCAAAGCTTGTTTTTTTAAATAGCAGAAAATAAAATCTTATAAAGGGTTATTTTTATTAGAGACTAGTCTCAATACTAATTAATCAATACTCAATTCTAAAAAATGTCGAAATTCTTAATAGTAGGCCTTGGAAATCCTGGAAATGAATATGCCAACACTCGCCATAATATCGGGTTTGATGTAGTAAATGCTTTTGCAATGAAGCATAACGGGATTTTTAAGGAAAGTAGATTGGCTTACACCGCAGAAGTGAAATGGAAAGGAAAAATATTTGTATGTGTATGCCCAACCACTTTTATGAACTTAAGTGGCAGGGCTTTTAAGTACTGGATGGATAAAGAAAAAGTACTGCTAGAGAATACATTAACAGTAGTAGATGACTTATCATTGCCAATTGATAAATTGCGGCTGAGAAAAGCAGGTACCCATGCAGGGCACAATGGTTTGAGAGATATACAAGCTATTTTGGGCACAGATGAATACCCAAAACTTCGTTTTGGTATAGGATCGAATTACCCAAAAGGAATGCAGGCAGACTTTGTACTAAGTAAATGGTTGCCAAATGAAATCCCCACTGTAAAGCTAAAAATTGCTGCTGCGGTGGAAATAATAGAAAATTTTGCTAGTATTGGTGCAGATAGAACCATGACTTTGTGCAACCAAATGACTATTAATACTTAAATGTATTATCTGTATAATATTTTTTTTCAGTGTTTTACACTATTTTCGTACAAGTATTAAAAATCTATATTTTAACTGTAAGCAATGAAAATCATTTGTATAGGCAGAAATTACGCAGATCATGCTAAGGAATTGGGAAACGAAATTCCAGACGAACCCGTAATTTTCATGAAGCCTAAAAGCGCTTTATTAAATGGATTTGCTCCTTTTTATTACCCAGAGTTTACGAATGAATTGCATTATGAATGTGAACTTGTGCTTCGGGTATCTAAAAATGGAAAATATATTCCAGAAAATTTTGCTGCTGGATATTATGACGCTATAACCGTAGGAATAGATTTTACAGCCAGAGACATACAAGATGAACTAAAGAAAAAAGGGTTGCCTTGGGAAAAGGCCAAAGCATTTGATAACTCGGCAGCGGTTGGAAAATTTATTGAAATTGGGCCAAATTTTAATAAGACTGGAATTAAGTTTTCTTTTAATAAAAATGGAGAAAACGTACAAGCGGGTAATTCCGATGATATGATCTTTGATTTCGATAGCATCATTTCGCATATTTCTAATTATTTTTCTTTAAATATTGGGGACCTTATTTTTACTGGAA
>JANMGS010000544.1:0-3101 GCA_031374745.1 Ferruginibacter sp.
ACCGTTTCTAAAGATATGAATGGTAAAATGATGGCATTTTTAAAATCGCAAGTAAGGTAAAATAACAAAAATGAGATTTGGGTTAAGGTATAGTATTGTGATAGTAACAATTGGTATTGGATTTTCTTCCAATGCCCAAAAGTCTACTGTTAGTTCCAAGGCTGGTAGCACAACAAAATCTTGTTGCACTTCCAAAATGCCAAGCCGGTTTGGTACAATAAAAAATAAAACCAGCATGGGTAAACAAGCTATCAATTTGCCTATCAAAAATCATGAAGGAATGGTATGGATTGAAGGGGGGACTTTTAGCATGGGTGCAGACAATGACCAAGGCAGGCAAGATGAATACCCAAAACACTCCGTAAAGCTGAATGGTTTTTTTATGGATGTTACAGAAGTAACCAATGAGCAGTTTGCTGCATTTGTAAATGCTACCGGTTATAAAACAACGGCCGAAAAAGATGTGCAATGGGAAGAACTAAAAAAGCAATTGCCAGCTGGATCAGAAAAGCCTGATGCTGAAATGTTGAAAGCGGCATCACTGGTATTTGTACCTACAGAAAACCCGGTAAGCCTGCAAGATTATAGCCAATGGTGGCAGTGGACACATGGTGCTAATTGGAAACATCCAAAAGGTCCTGCCAGCGATATTGTTGGAAAAGAGAAAATGCCGGTGGTGCATATAAGTTGGGATGATGCAAATGCTTATTGCAAATGGGCAGGAAAGCGTTTGCCCACAGAAGCAGAATGGGAGTATGCTGCAAGGGGCGGAATAAAAAATAATATTTATACATGGGGAAACGAAAATGTAGATATTGGAAAACCAGCATGTAATTATTGGCAGGGGAGTTTTCCCAATAAAAACGAAAACAAAGATGGTTTTTTTGGGGCTGCACCAGTAAAATCATTTGCGCCAAATGGATACGGATTGTACGACATGGCTGGTAATGTGTGGGAATGGTGTGCAGATTTATACCACAACAAATATTACGAACAACTTGCAAAACTTGGCACAGCAAATAATCCGAAAGGGCCTGTAAAAAGTTATGATCCTGATGAACCTTTGGTTGCTAAAAGAGTAATGCGGGGCGGTTCGTTTTTATGCAACGAGTCTTATTGCAGTGGGTATAGGGTGGCAGCCAGAATGAAAACTTCTGCAGATTCTGGTATGGAGCACTTGGGTTTTAGGTGTGTAACAAATAAATAGAATATTAAGATGACAAGGAAAATAAAATATTTTTTTTACTGTTTTTTTGTGCTGTGCAATATCAATGTTGCTTCTGCGCAAAGCATACAGGCATCTACTGGCAAAATTATTTTTAAAGACAATTTTAAAAAGGATAATAAAAACTGGGTGGCAGAATTTGAACAGCCTATTGGATCATCCATAAAAATTGCTGATGGCAAATTGGATCTAAGCGCAACGGTTGGCGCTACTGTTTGGTACAAAAATAAAATAGCTGGTAATGTAATAATTACCTATACCGCAACGGTTGTAGATGCTGCTGGCAAGAACGACAGGGTTTCAGATTTGAATGTGTTTTGGATGGCTAGTAATCCTTCTTCCGATAATATTTTTCAGCAAGACGGGAAATTCTCTTCTTACGATAATTTGCACCTGTATTATGCAGGCATAGGTGGGCACGATAACAGCACCACTCGTTTTAGAAAATATGCTGGTAGCGAAGGAAAAAAAATTTTAAAAGAATATACCGATAAAGAGCATATGTTGGAAGGCAATAAAAAATATGCTATCAAGATTATTGTAAACAATGGGCTTGTTCAATATTTTGTAAACGAAACATTGTTTTGGGAGTATAAAGATGCAGCTCCATACAAAGAAGGTTATGTTGGATTTCGTACAACCACCAGCCATCAAATATTTGAAGATTTTAAAGTATATCAATTAAATAATTAATCAATAACTAGGGTAGCCAATAAAATAAAATGGTAAATAGAAAATTTTTAAATGCAAGAATATTTTTCTTAGGAAGTTGTTGCCTTTTTAGTTTCAATAATCTTTTTGCGAAAGATATTGTAGTAGCCAATAGCATTGAATTAAATGCTGCATTTGTAGCTGCCAAGCCTGGAGATGTTATTATTATGAAGGACGGTTTATGGAAAGATGTATCAATTAATTTTAACGCTATAGCAAGTGAAAAATCATTGATCACATTGCGAGCACAAACTGCCGGAAAAGTTATTTTAAGTGGAAACGCTACATTGATTTTTTCAAAGCCATACTTGATGGTAAATGGACTTTTATTTAAGCAAGGTGCTATTACAAAAAAAGAAAATGCTGTAATTACTTTTAATGCAGATAATTGTCGTTTGACAAATACGGCCATTGTAGATTACAATCCTGCAGATTTTAATACAGAATATTATTGGGTCTATTTTAATGGTAGCCATAACAGAATGGACCATTGTTTTTTTACTGGCAAAAGCAATATGAGGCCTGTTGTACAAAACGATGAAGAAGATGCCCGGTACAATCAAATAGATCGTTGTTACATAAAAGATATACCGTACGTAAAAAATGCAAATGGCCGTGAGATAATGAGAATATTCGGTTATGGCCATGCAGACCAAATGGGAGAAGATGGTGCATATATTACCATTGAATACAATTTGTTTGACCATGCGCATGGCGAGGGAACAGAAATCGTTTCTTTAAAATCTAATTATAATATTGTTCGATACAATACTGTCATCGCTTCAAAAGGTGGGCTAGTAGGGCGCAGGGGCAAGAACAATACGTTTGAAGGCAATATTGTTTTGGGTAAAGGAGAGCCAGGCTCTTCTGGTATTCGTGTTGCTGGCCCCAACCACCGGGTTGTAAACAATTATGTAGCAGATGTAGCAGAAGATGGTTTGCGTTTGATAGCGGGGGAATATTTTGAAAAAAGCCTTACAGCAAATTTTGCGCCCAAAAAGAAGAATTTACCAAAATACTTGCAAGTACAGAACGGATATTTTGCGCACAATACATTTGTCAATTGCGGCGAAGATGGAATCAATGTAGGCTTTTCGTATAAAAACCATTGGCCCGACTTGCAAATGGTTTTGTTTCCAGAAAACAACAAGTTTATAAATAACCT
>JANMGS010000669.1:0-3098 GCA_031374745.1 Ferruginibacter sp.
TTTCATTTAATGTAAAAAAGATATTGGCTTAAAGAAAATAATAGTTGAAGTACACAAAATTTTTGTAAAAGAATAAAATATACTTTTGGTTTAATGGCTGTTAGAAAGGTCTTCTGATGCTCTTACATCAATCACTTTTAATTGCAAAGTCTTGTTACCATTCCATTCATTTTCGTCAATGGTAAAAACTATATCTACTGGCTTATTTTTTTCTAATAACGGAAATTTAGCTGCCATATTAAATCCTATTCCATTTAAAATTGTTTCATTTTGTTTCACTACAAATTTAATATGTGCTTCTTTTAATATTTTCGAGTAACCAAAATCTACACAGTTTCTTGTTATGAAAGTGGGTCGCATATTTTCTGGACCAAATGGCTCCATACGGCAAATGATGCTGTAGAAAATCTCCGTTATTTCAGAGAAATCTATTTGTGCATCAATATTTATTTCTGGAATTAATAGGTGCTCGGGAATCGTTGCAGATACTACTTCATCAAACTTTTTTGTAAAGGCTTCTAAATTTTCTGGAGCCATAGTAAGCCCAGCAGCCGCAAAGTGTCCTCCATAAGCAAGCAATAAATCTCGACATTCATAAATTGCTTCATATAAATTAAACCCAGGAACACTTCTTGCACTTCCTGCAATTGTATCGCCACTTTTGGTAAGTACGATGGTAGGACGATGATAATGTTCTATAAGCCTGCTTGCAACAATACCTACAACGCCTTTGTGCCAATAGTCGTTGTATACGACACAGGTTTTTTTTGATTGCAGCATTTCATTTTCTGCTATCATTTGTAACGCATCTTCTGTAATGGTACTATCTGCGTCTTTTCTTTCTTTATTATCACTATGTAGCATTTCTGCAAATTATATTGCTTTAGCTACATCTTTTTCTATAAAAAGTTGCACGGCTTTTTTTGCATCATCCATTCTGCCAGCAGCATTTACCCTAGGTGCTATTATAAAAACAACGTTGGTAATGGTCATTATCTTTTTGATATTGGCTAATTCCATCAATGCTTTAAACCCGGGTAAAGGGTTGGTATTTATTTTGTGTAAACCAAAGTATGCAAATATCCTATTTTCGCCTGTCATTGGAACAATATCTGCCGCAATTGCTGTAGCAACCAAATCTATGTATTGAAATAATTTCTCTTGCGGTATTTCATAATGTAATGAGAGTGCTGTCATCAATTTAAAGCCTACACCACAGCCACATAAATCCTTGTATGGGTAATTACAATCCAGTTGTTTTGGATTAAGAACGGCCACTGCATTTGGTATTTTTTCGCCCGGCAAATGATGGTCGCAAATGATAAAATCTATGGCAAGCGTGGAGGCATATTCAACTAGTTCTACTGACTTTATTCCACAGTCTAAACAAATAATTAATGAAAAATTATTCGTTGCAGCAAAATCTATTCCTGCCTTGCTTACACCGTACCCTTCCCTATAGCGATGGGGAATATAAAAGTCTAATTTTTCGTCATCATACATTTCGCTTAGGAAACGATACATACAAGCTACAGATGCCGTTCCATCTACATCATAATCTCCAAATACCAATATTTTTTCGTTATTGGAAAATGCTTTATGGATTCTTGAGACTGCTTTATCCATGTCTTTCATTAACCAGGGGTCGTGTAACTTTGAGAGTAAGGGTACAAAAAAATCCTTTGAACTTTCGTACGTTTCAAACACTCTTTTTGTAAGTATTTTGCAAATGGTTTTACTTACCTTAATTTGTTCGTGTAAAGCATCTACTTTTTGTTGGTCATAGGCTAATATATTCCATCTTTTTTCCACTTATTAATATTTTCTGTCAGTTGTATAACAAACCAATTCTTTTAAGGCAATGCTTACCTGCGATGTTGGGTATTGATCTAATATTGCTACGGCTTGATCTCTATATTCTATCATCTTTTTAGTAGCATACTTTATCCCCCCAGCTTTTTCCACCATTTCTATAACCCATGCTACTTTTTGTTTGTCTTTATTGTTATTTTTAACGATGTAGATAATTTCTCGCATTGTCTTTTTATCTACATTATTCAAAGTATAAATTAGCGGCAAAGTCATTTTCTTTTCTTTTATGTCATTGCCAGTAGGTTTTCCAATATTTTCTGTGCCATAGTCAAATAAGTCATCTTTTATTTGAAAGGCAATACCAGTTTTTTCGCCAAAAAGTTTCATCTGTTTTGTAATTTCATCATTTTGTGTAGTGCTATAAGCTCCTACAGCACACGCAGAAGAAAGCAATGAGGCGGTCTTGTTTTTAATGATTTCAAAATAAACTTCCTCATCAATATTTAATTTTCTGGTTTTTTCTATTTGAAGTAACTCGCCTTCACTCATTTGTTTAATAGCTTCTGATAATATGCGCAATTGTTCAAATTCACCATTATCTGTTGACAATAATAGTCCTTTAGATAGAAGATAATCACCAACTAAAACGGCGATTTTATTTTTCCAAACAGCATTTATAGAAAAAAAGCCTCTTCGCTCCATAGATTCATCAACCACATCGTCGTGCACAAGCGTAGCTGTGTGCAACATTTCCACTAAAGCGGCCGCTCTGTATGTACTTTCATTAATTTCACCATGCAATTTGGCACTTAAAAAAACAAACATGGGTCTTAATTGTTTGCCTTTTCTCTTTATTATGTATTTCATCACGGTATCTAGCAATGGGGTATTGCTTTTTACTGCATCAGAAAATTTTTTTTCAAATACACTCAATTCATCGCCAATAATGTTAAATACAGCTTTCATCTTATTATAAAATGGGCAATATAGTACGCAAAATGGTAAAGAAGTATTTTTTTTGAAAAAATCTTCTTTTTTTAGTGCAACTAATTGATAATAATTGAATATTAGGAATTTGTTATTGCTTAGAATTCAATTATAAACAGCTTACGAGGTAAGTAATTGACAGATACTTATATAATATCATATTAAATTATAAATAAATCACAAAAAAAGTTTGTACATTCAAATTAGGTTATATACATTTGCATTAATCAATCAGAGTATTTTCGAACAATTAACAATCATTAAGTTATGGCAAGCAAAAAATTAAAATTATTATTCAC
>JANMGS010000700.1:0-5016 GCA_031374745.1 Ferruginibacter sp.
TTTGTACAAGCACAACAACTAGCACCCTTGCAATGTGGAAAATATATTATTGATACTGCCGCAGAAACGTTGGCAAGGCAATACAGTGCTAAAACCAACTCGGCATTAATTGTAAATAATATGGTGAGGGTATATTTTTACATTGTTACAGATGATGATGGCAGCAACGCCGCAGCAACACCTGCACAAGTTGAGAGCGAATTTAACCAGCTTATAAATGACTATGCACCCAACAGCCTTTGCTTTGCAAACATGGGTTTTAGGTACATTTTTAGTACCAATATAAATAACAATATTAACTGCGATAATCCTGCATCATACAGTGCCTTAAACATATGGCTGGTACCTAATTGCATCACCATTTTTTTTCAGCGAAGACTCCTAGCCAATGGTGGCGGTACCTATGGCGGTAATGCATATGCCATACCCAATACATTTTGCTCGGTTGCCACAGGCAATATTAACCAAGGGAGAACCACATCGCATGAAGTAGGGCATTGCCTTGGTTTGTTGCATACCTTTGAACCTGTAAATGGTTTTGAAAACATTAACGGCAATAACTGTAGTACTACGGGCGATAGGGTTTGTGATACACCATCTGATCCATGGGCAAGAGGTGCTTGTTTTTCAAGATCAGGTTGCAGCTACACAGGTAATTGTGTTGATGGAAATGGGGCAACAAATTTTGCTCCGCCATATAATAATATAATGAGTTACTGGTTTTTGGGTGGTTGTGTGGCTAATAATTTTAGTGGTGGGCAATTTGCAAGAGCGAATGGTTTTATTGGTTCAAATGCAGGTTTAATTGCTACCGTTTCTGCATTTAATAATGTAACAGGTCCTACAACTTACAACAGCACTTATGGAATGCTGTCAGCAATAAATGATCTTTCTACAAATGGTGCAGTAGTATGTACAAACAATTGTGTGGTGGGTATGGCAGGAAGAAAAGTAACGCTTAACCCAGGTTTTAGAGCTACACCAACCACAGGTAAAATTACTGTGAGAGGAAATATTTGTTTTTATTGAAAGTTACTTTTTAAAATAATAATATGAAACGAAACAAATTTATTGCCACTTCCTTTTTAGCTGCATTATTACCTTTTACAACTTTTGCAAAAGCAGTAAAAAGATTTGCTAGAAACGAGAAAGGTTTTAAAGTAAAAGCTGGTGAAGGCAGGATGCACGGGCATATCAAACTAAAAGGCGTTAATTCTAACATATTGGATTTAAAGATTTCTGGAAGCGATAATGATGGCGGATTTGCATTGTTTGAACAAACTTCCTTATCGCAAGGTATGGGTACGCCTTTGCACATACATCATTTGCAGGACGAAGTTTTTTATGTTATTGAGGGCAATTATTATTTTCAGGTTGGCGAAGATAAATATGAACTCGGTGCAGGGGATAGTATTTTTTTGCCAATGAAAGTTCCCCACGCTTGGACACAAGTAAGTGAAAAAGGAAAAATGATGGTACTCTTTCAACCAGCAGGTAAAATGGAAAACTTTTTTGTAAAACTAGCTTCTATGGGACATGAACCTTCCAAAGAAGAAATGAGCAAGTTGTTTGCAGATAATGATATGAAAATTGTTGGCCCAGTTTTAAAAGTTAACTAACCAGTACGTCCTAATAAAATATAGATTAACTTTAAGCTATGCGTTATGCCTTAATAACAGTAATTATTTTTATAGCTACCGGATGTATATACTCGGCTAAGGCGCAGCAACAAATTTTTAAAAACTATACGGTGAATGATGGCCTTGTTTCCAACACTGTTCGCAATGTTTTTCAAGATTCAAAAGGATTTCTATGGATAGCTACCAACGAAGGTCTTAGTAAATATGACGGCAGTACTTTTAAAAACTTTACCACTGCTAATGGGCTCGCACATAATTTTGTAAATGACTTTTATGAAGGCAAAGATGGTAAATTGTTTGTGGCGCTAAACAATGGCACAATTGATATTATTGCAAACGACAAAGTTATTTCCAAACCTTTAACAGATACGATTGTAGTAAATGAGTTTATACCAACACCATGGCAGGATTTAATTGTAACAACGGATAATAAAGGGCTGCAAGTATTTAATAATGGAAAGTTCACCAAGCCAATTCAAGATTTTCCGTCCGCTTCTTATATAACCATTGCTATATTAAACGATTCAACTTTTATTACGACGGGAGAAGAAATATGTGTTTTCAATAAGCACTATAAACGAATTGCTCAAATTGCAAATCCTGAAAGTAAATTTAATGAAATAAAAATTTACCAAGATAAAAAAAATCGAATTTGGTTGGGTACCAACGTAGGGCTTAGATTGATGGCTGGCATTTCTTCTTTACAACCTTCCCTTACTTATCTTTTGCTTCCAAGTGTATTTGATATACCTGCTCTAAAGCAAAAAAAGATTAATGATATCTTTGAAGATGATGATGGAGTATTATGGTTTGCAACAGTAGCAGGCATTGTAAAAATAAATACCAATGGTACGCATCAATTAATTACTGTAAAGGATGGATTGGCCTCCAATATCATTACTTCTATTTTTCAGGATAGAGAAAAAAATATTTGGTTTGGTACTGTCTTGGGCCTTTCCAAATTGGTTACCAAAAATAATATAAGCCTTTACAATTTGGAAAATGGCATATGGTCATCTGAAAATTCCTATTTATTCTATCCGGTTAATAAAGAAAAATTTTTGGTGAGTACTTCTAAGGGTACACAAATATTTAACCAGCAGAGCGGAACTTTTACACCTATTAATAAAACAAATTCAGAGATTTTTTATAGTACAATAAAAAGTAGCTATCCTCCTTTGTTGCAAAGTATGGATAGGATTGCTTCTTTTGATACTACAAAACTACGATTTGAAAACACAACCCTGCTCCCCTTAAAAAAAATATCTAAAATTATAGCCGATAAGGATGGTAACTTTTTTTTAAGCGATATTTACCAACTATATTTTAATGCAGGAAGTAAACTAGAAAAGCTGCTTAAATATCGCATTACTTATTTGCTTCTTGATAAACAAGGAGATTTGTGGGCAGGTACTTGGACAGATGGACTATTCCGTATACGCTATAGTTTTATAGATAATAACTTTAAAATTATTAAAACCAGTCATTTTTTAACTACTGAAAACATCCGGTCTCTATTCGAAGACTCACATGGTAATATTTGGGTTGGTACAAGATATCAAGGTGTTTATCATTTTGTAAAGAATGACCATGATAGTTTTAGTATAACAAAATTTGACCAAAACAAGGGACTAACCAGCAATTGGGTAAAAGCCATTAGGGAAGATGCAAAAGGAAATTTCTGGATTGCCTATTATGCGGGATTAGATAAATTGATTAAAACAGCGCATGGGTTTAGGGTATTTAATTTTAGCAAGATTAATAATTACTTTGGGAATATAATTGGTATGGAGATAGACAATCAACAGTCTATTTGGCTTATTACAGGTGAAGGATTAACACGAATACAAGATGGAGAATTGGAGAAACTACCGGCATTACCTGTTTACATAACAAAGGTTTTTTCGCAAGATTCTATTTATCCATTGCAAGAAAAAAAAATTGAACTCACTTATAAACAAAACCAACTTCAATTTGAATTTTCTGCCCCAGGCTATATCAATGAAAAACAGTTGCTCTATAGTTATCGCTTATCTGCAACGGTAGAAGGAGTGTGGACAAAAGCTACCAACCAGCATATTGTTTCTTTTGCAAGCTTACAACCAGATAGCTATCTTTTTGAAGTAAGAACGATGGGATGGAATGGAGAGTGGGGTATACCTGCATCTTTTGAATTTTTTATTAGTCCTCCTTTTTGGAAAACATGGTGGTTTATTTCCTTGGTTGCTCTTTTTATCTTATTGCTCGGCTTCCTATTTGTAAAAGGGAGAGAAAAAAGTTTTAAAGCCATAGCAAGAGAAAAACTAAAAGTGCAACAATTAAATGCAGAGCAGTATAAAAATAAATTGGAACTTGAGCGCATCATCAATTATTTCTCTACTTCATTAATTGATAAAAAAAACATAGACGAAGTATTGTGGGATGTAGCAAAAAACCTTATCGCAAAACTTGGTTTTGTAGATTGTATGATTTATTTATGGAATAGCGACAAAACCAAAATGATACAAAAAGCATGCATAGGTCCTAAAGGCTCTGTAGAAGAAATAAACAAGCAACCGTTTGAAGTATTGCCTGGCCAAGGTTTGGTTGGGTATGTAACAGATACAAAGCAACATGTAATTGTGCCCGACACCTCAAAAGATGACCGCTATAGGCAAGATGAAATGGTACGATTAAGCGAAATAACAATCCCTATCATTTACAATAACGAGCTTTTGGGTATAATTGATAGTGAACATCCAGAAAAAAATTTTTATACCCAACAACATTTGCAATTGCTTACAACCTTAGCGGCGTTGATGGCTGATAAAATAAAATCTATAGAAGCGGAAGAATTGCAACAGAAAACGGCTTTTGAAATGTATAGTATGAATGAACAGCTTTTAAAAGCAAAATTGGAAGCCTTGCAGAGTCAGATGAATCCGCATTTTATTTTTAATTCTTTGAATTCTATAGATAACCTTATTCAAACCAATCAAAAAGAAAAAGCTACTACTTATCTAGCTCGGTTTGCAAAACTTATTAGAAATGTGCTGGAAAGTTCAAAAAATGATTTGGTAGCTTTTCAAAAAGATTATGAAACCCTAGAGCTTTACTTACAGATGGAGCAATTTCGCAGCAACAACAAATTTACTTACGAACTTTTGGCAGAGGAAGAATTGTTGCAAAGCGATTATAAAGTATTGCCCCTTATCGTACAACCTTTTGTAGAAAATGCCATCCACCATGGATTACTCAATAAACAAATTGGCAATAGATATTTATCAATAGCCGCATCTTTGGAAAATGATTACATTAAATATACGATTATAGATAATGGTGTTGGTAGAGCTAAGGCACAGCAATTGAAAGAAATCAATAAACCAGAACAGCATTC
>JANMGS010000787.1:0-3349 GCA_031374745.1 Ferruginibacter sp.
CAGATGTACGCAATGCTTATCCAACCGTAAATGCAATTATCAGGATTGATACTGCTCAATTAAAACAACTGAACTTTACCAAAGACACATTGAATTTTTCTTTGAGTGCAATGATAAATGCGATAAATCTTCAACCTCGAAATTTGCAAGCATCCATATTGTTGGATAGTTTAAAATTACAGAATGGTATAAATAGATATCAGCTAGACAGTACCTCGTTGATAGCCACCAGTGCCAATGGTATTGATTCGATTGTATTGCTTTCCCCAATTGCAAATGCGCAAGCGGGTGGTACATTCGATTACGATAAGATTGGTATTTCATTACTTCAATACATAAACAGCTATTATAAAATACCAGGCTACCAACCAGTTTATAAAAATATACCGAACCAACAATTTGCTGTAAATGGCGTTATAAAGTATGGCCCACTTATCAAAAGTTTTGTTCCAGCGCTGGTAGGCTTCGATGATATAACTTTTACAGGAAGTTACACATCTGCAGATACAGATTCTGCGTTGCTGTTTAAAGCCATCATACCATCGCTCACTTATGAAAACAACAGAATAAGCAAAGCAGCCTTAAACATATTTGCAAAAAATGCCAAATTAAATTACAACGCTGGTTTTGATACCCTCACAACCGCTAGCAATATTTTTTATGCTACCAATGTAAATGGTGCAGCAGCCAAAGACAGTATTTCCTTTACAGCGATTACAAAAGATATAAAAAATAAAAACTGGTTTACCGTAGGAGCAAATGCATTTGCAAAAGAAGATAAGTTTTTCTTTCGTTTACAAGATAGCCTTACGCTTAATTATGAAAAATGGAAAGTAGCCACCGATAATCTTATAACCTATTCTCCCGATGGTTTGTTAATCAATAATTTTTTAATAAACAGCGATACAGCAAGCATTGCCATTAGGAGCCAACAATTATTTCAGGATAGTCCCATTAATATTGATATCAATAATTTTAATTTAAAAAGCATCAGCTCTTTGGTAAATAAAGATACCGTGTTTATTGGTGGAATTTTAGATATGAAAGCTACGGTGAGTGACCTTAAAAAATCGTTCCCATCCTTTAGTGGAGATGCTACTATTACAGATCTTCAGTTTAAACAAAATCCATTGGGCAATATTGTTTTTAGCGCCCAAAAAACAACAGAGAATTCTGTTGCTGCAAAACTCTCGCTCATCGGATTTGGAAACGATGTAGCCTTAAAAGGAAATTATTATTTAAATGATGTAGCAAAACAATTTGACGCAGATGTAGAAATCAACAAACTTGCTTTTAAAACCCTCGAAGCTTTTTCAAAAGGCCAATTACAAAATACCGAAGGTGCCATCAATGGCAATATAAACCTTACAGGAAAATTCGGAGAGCCGCATTGGAAAGGCGTATTAAATTTTGATACGGTAAAATTTACTTTAACACAATTGGGTACACCCTATAAAATTGACAAACAAAAAATTTTATTTGACTATCCAACAATTACTTTTCCAAGATTTGCCATAACAGATACTGTAAACAATGCAATGCTGATAGATGGAAATATAGTATCTAATAGCATACTGGATTATAATTTGGCGCTGAATATTAAGGCAAAAGATTTTGCCGTAGTAAATGCCAAAAAAGCAATTAATAGACAAGTGTACGGCTATGCTGCTGTAGATGTAGATGTATCTTTAAATGGCAACACTTCCTATCCAAAAATAGAAGGCGAAATAATTTTGAATGACAAAACGGATGTGAAATTGGTTTTGCCACAAAGCGGTTATACAAAGAATGATGGCAAAACGATTGTACGTTTTATAGATATGGATACGTTTAAAATTGAAAAACCAAATACTGGTTTTGAGCCTGCGGTAATTGCTAATGCAGCATTTGCTCAATTTTTAAACTATAACTTAAATGTAGCCCTTACCAAAAAAGCAGCGCTAACTATTTTGATTGATCCATCTACGGGTGATGAACTGAAAGTGCAAGGTGATGCTAGATTAAATATTGGTGTAGATCCTGGTGGCAATTTGATATTGGCTGGCGTGTATGATTTAGACAATGGTTATTACGATTTGCATTATCAAATACTCCAAAGAAAATTTAATTTGATAAAAGGTAGTACCATCAGTTTTGCAGGAGCACCTTTAAATGCTACTATAAATATAGTTGCAGAATATACTGCCAATACCGCCTCCAAAGATCTATTGAGCAGTGAAGTGACGGATGTACCTCCTACCCTATTAAATTCATTTAATCAGAAAATTCCATTTAGGGTAGTGCTTTATTTAACCGGCCAATTGAATAAACCAATCATAAATTTTGATATTCAATTACCAGAAGAAAGTAGACTTATAAACAACGATTTGCGCACTACCATTGAGAACAAACTGGCACAAATAAGAAATGATCCGGCATCTGTAAACAAGCAGGTATTTTCATTATTGCTATTTGGCAGGTTTTTAAGCGAGCAAAGCCGCGATTTCTTTAAAGGCAACGGTGGCGGATTCAACGATTTGGCTAGGCAAAGTGTAAGTCAGTTTCTATCATCTGCAATAAATGAAATAGCAGCCGATATATTTAAAGGAATTGATATCGATTTGAATCTAAACTCTTACAATGATTACAGCAATGGCGGAAATGAACAACGTACAGACCTAAATGTAGCTGTAAGTAAAACTTTTGCCAATGATAGGCTAACAGTAAGTGTTGGAAAAAACTTTGGTATTGAAGGGCAAGATGCAGCTGCAAAAGCATCTAAAGCTAATACTGGTTTTAAGCCAGATGTAACCGTATCGTACAAACTCTCTGCCGACGGAAAATATATGATTAGGGCATATACAAAAAACCAATTTGAAGTAACCTTGGATGGATATGTAGTAGAAACGGGCGTATCGTTTTTGGTTACAATGGACTATGATAAATTTAAGGAACTGTTTAGGAAAAAGAAAAAGTAATATGAATATTAAACAAGGCGCAACAATTTTTTTTACTATGCTGCTTATTTCATCATGCAGTGTGCGCCGATTTTTGCCTGCTGGAGAGCGTTTGTACAAGGGGTCTACCATTAAAATTGAAAAAGATTCAGCCACTTCTACTAGTATAAAATCATTAAAAAAAACAATTAAACTTGCTGTATCACCAAAAGCCAATAAATTTTTTTTGGGGCAACCTTATAAAGTGTGGTGGTGGTACAAAATAGGCGAACCTAAAAAAGAGAAGGGCCTAACAGCATTTTTGAGAAAAAGACTTGGCGAACCACCTGTACTTAGTAGTAGGGTAAATGCAAAAGCCACAGCAGAAAACATACAATCGTTGTTAGAAAATATTGGTTATTTTCATAGCACTG
>JANMGS010000800.1:0-7962 GCA_031374745.1 Ferruginibacter sp.
CGAAGGAAAACGGCCTCTTTTTATAGCAATTCTCAATGGGTCATTTATGTTTGCCTCCGATCTTTTTAAGGAGCTTTCTATAGAATGTGAAATTTGTTTTATAAAATTGGCTTCTTATAAAGGTACAAAAAGTACAGGGCAGGTCATTACTTCTATAGGTCTAGATGCTACACTTAAAGAAAGACATGTTATTATTATTGAAGATATTGTAGATACAGGAAAGACCTTAAATGAGTTTTTACCGCAGTTATGGGATCAGCAACCAGCTTCGTTGAAGATAGCTGCTTTGCTGCACAAACCAGATTCTTTGGCATTTCCCATAAAAATTGATTACCTTGGGTTTAATGTACCAGATAAGTTTTTGCTTGGCTATGGTTTAGATTATGATGGTTACGCTAGGAATCTAAAGGAAATTTACATTCTTATTGAGGAGTAGCTTGCAATAATTAGATGTTTTGTTCGTTAAAATGTAATATTATCTTTTGATTTTATATTTCGATAGATTATTCCATTAATAACCTTGAAAAAGCTAGTTACATATTGCTTGTTTTTTTCTATTGCCCTTTCCTCAAATGCGCAATACTTTTTACGTGGTAGCATACGTGACGAAAAAAATGCCCCACTACAAAACGCAAAAATTCTTTTAAATTCTTCCAAAAAAGTAACTACTTCTGGAATTGATGGCAGTTTTGGCGTTGCCACTGTAATCTTAAATGATTCTGTAACTGTTACGCTAGATGGTTTTGAAAATAAAACAATTCCAGTAAAATCAGATGTTTGGCAAACCATCGTATTAAAAATAGCTACTGCTACTTTAGTAAAAAATAAGCCTAAATTAATTTCGTTTATTAAAGACATAAACTGTAAGAAAAGATTAAACCCTTTTATTAGCGATGAAACATACTTTAAATTAGTAGAAAATGAATTTGTAAACGCCTATACTTTTCCTAATACTGGATTTTCATTGAATGTAAACAAAGCATCGTACAGCAATATTCGCAGATTTTTAAACATGGAAAGCACTGTACCACCAGATGCAGTAAGAGTGGAAGAACTGGTGAATTATTTTAATCTATGCTATGAAAACCCCATAAATGATGACGTGTTTAATATCAATACTTCTCTTACATTATGCCCATGGAATGCTAAAAATAAATTGTTGTTTTTAAAAATTGCTGCCAAAAAACTAGATCTAGATAAATTGCCTCCAAGTAATTTTGTTTTCTTAATAGATATTTCTGGTAGCATGGATATGCCCAATAGATTGCCACTTATAAAAGAAGCTTTCCAGCTCTTTGTTAAAAACTTACGACCAATCGATAAAATTTCAATCATCACTTACGGCGGTATGGTAAGAACATGGCTTGCACCTACCAGTGGCGATGAGAAATCCAAAATAAACAATGCGATAGAATTACTCAATGCCGAGGGAGATACTCCCGGAGGTTATGCAATTGAATCGGCATATAAAATGGCAAGGGCTACTTTTATTAATGGAGGTAACAATAGGGTGATTTTAGCTACAGATGGTGACTTTAATGTAGGACAAACATCGGAAAAAGCGTTGGATGAATTAATAAGCAAACAAAGAGAATCTGGTATTTTTCTCACCTGCCTTGGTGTGGGAATGGGTAATTTTAAAGACTCTAAATTGCAAACACTTTCAAAGCGTGGAAACGGTAATTATGCCTATTTAGATAATTTGCATGAAGCTGAAAAAGTACTGGTACACGAACTCACAGAAACCATGTATGCCGTAGCAGATGATGCATTCATTAATATCCAGTTTAATCCAGAATTAGTGAGCAAGTATCGGCTCATTGGATTCGATAATAAAAGAGATGCTGTTCAAGATCCAACCAGTGGTATTGATGGGGGAGAAATAGGCAGTGGAAGTTGTACGATAGCCATAATTGAAATTGAGCCAACTAAAATAAATGGTTTTGCATCAGATGAATTGGGTAGCCTACAACTTAAGTATAGAGATATTTTTGATACAACCCGCTCTCAAGTAATCGTAGATTATACAATGAGCAATAAGCTAATTGATGCAAATGAGAACAGCACAAAATTTGCAGCATCGGTGGCTTTGTTTGGACTCAAATTGAAGGAGTCTCCTTACATAAATAAAATTTCTTGGACCGATGTAAGGCAAATTGTAGATGCTGCAGTAGATAAAAACAATTTTGCTCAAAATGAGTTTTTGAAACTGGTGGAAAAAGCTATTGAAATTTACGAACCAAATAAGAAAAAGAAGAAAAATAAAAAAAGTGAAAAAAATGATAACATTGCTTACGTTAGATCCCCATCTTTGTAGCTAAAAAAAAGTTTTGACAAGCATTGGATTATTATCGGATACGCATGGCTATTTAGACGAAGCAATATTGGAGCATTTTAAAAACTGCGACGAAATATGGCATGTAGGCGATTTTGGTTTAAATAATATAGATGAAAAAATTAAAAAATATTTTCAAGAGATTTTAAAAAAGCCAATAGTTTTTAGAGGCGTATATGGAAATATAGATACCCCCGATTTGCGAAAAATTTATCCAGAAAAATTATTTTTTACTTGCGAAGCTGTACCGGTTTTCATGCAACATATCGGTGGTTATCCTGGAAGGTATTCTAAAGGAGTTAAGGAGGATATTTTAAAAAGCAACAGTAAACTTTTTATTAGCGGACACTCTCATATTTTAAAAATCATCTACGACGATAAATTAAATTGCCTGCACATGAACCCTGGTGCTGCAGGTAAACAAGGTTGGCAAAAAGTAAGAACCCTTATTCGTTTTGCTATTGATGCTGCAGAAATAAAACAATGCGAAGTAATAGAACTTGCATAATAATAATAATATCCGAAAAAATTAGTCGGTTACTAATTTTCTTCTTTTCATTTCTTTCTTTATCAATCCAAGCTCCCTGCCCATTTGGCCTGATACAGAGCTGTTTTCTTGTGCCCTTCGCATCAAATAAGGGATGACATCGTTTATTGGGCCAAAAGGTAAATACTTGCTTACACTACATCCATTTTTTGCCAGGTTAAAGGTTATGTTATCGCTCATGCCATATAGCTGCGAAAAATGAATATGGTGGTGGTTATGAGGTATTCCTATTTTATCTAATAACTGCGTAGCATACAAATTGCTATACTCGTTGTGCGAAGCCACTATTAATGCTATTTTTTCTAAATGTGCTATACAAAATTCTACAGCTGCATTATAATCTCTGTCACTACTTTCTTTGTCTGGTTGAATGGGGGATGGGTAATTATTTTCAATAGCACGGTTTCTTTCTTTTTCCATGTAGGCACCTCTTACCAATTTTGCCCCAAGAATAAAATTTCTCTCTATTGCAGCAGTATAGCTATCTTTTAAAAAGGCTAGTCTATCGTGCCTGTATAATTGAAGGGTATTGTAAACAACGGCTTTGCTTTTATTAAATGTGTCCATCATCAAAATGGTAAGGGCATCTACGGGGTCTTGTATCCATGTTTCTTCTGCATCTACCAATACACCCACATTTTTTTTATTTCCTACCTCACATATTTTTGTGATCCTAGCAACAACCAATTGCCATTCTTTTTTTTCATTTTCGTTCAATACGTCTAAGGCTGCTACGTATCTCTTCATCAATGTGCCCGGTAGCACATGCATTGCTGCATCTATTTTTTCTAATAATCCAAATCGTACCAGTCCAGTAACTTTTATACTCATAAATGGGATATTCTTTTGCGTAGCAGCATAGTTTATCACTTTTATAAATTCATCCGTAGCATGATCAAAACCTTCCTCTCTTTCTTCGCCCCCTTCTACTCCATAGTCTAAAATAACCTCTACATTGTATTCGCCTAGTTTTTTTGCAACGGTAGCCGTTTCTTCCAATGTTTCTCCTCCTACAAACTGGCTAAAAATGGTATTTCTAATAATGGTTTTCGTAAAAGGAATGTGCATTTTTATGGCAATCGGCATAAGTTTAAGCCCTAAACTTACCAGCCAAGGCTTGCCCATAGTAGAAAATAAAAAGTTTGCTTTTTTTAATTCTTTATTGGATTTGTATTCAAAAGCGTATTCTGTATTATCGAATGAAGTCATAATAAAAATTGAACTGCAATTTAATGGTTTTTAAGTTTCTGTTAATACAAGTTTCTTAATTCATATCTACTTACATTCTCCGTACTTTTGCCAAAAATTAAGGTATGGAAAAAAAAGCCGCAGAATCTTTGGTGGTGATGACAGAATTGGTATTACCCAACGATACGAATAATTTCGGAAATTTAATGGGAGGCCGATTGATGTATTGGATGGACATTGCAGCAGCACTCGCAGCCATGAAACATTGTGCAGCCCCAGTTGTTACGGCATCCGTAGATAATATTTCTTTTGAAACGCCTATAAAAATTGGCAACGTGGTACACATTGAGGCAAAAGTAACCCGTGCCTTCAATAGTAGTATGGAAGTACATTTAGATGTTTGGGGCGAAGATGCTATACAACAATACAGATATAAAAGCAATCAGGCATATTATACATTTGTAGCGCTGGATCCCAATAACAAACCGAGGGCGATAAATGCATTACTGCCAGAAACAGAGGAAGAAATAAAATTATACGAAGGAGCACTACGAAGAAGGCAAATTCGACTGGTACTTGGTGGGAAGATGAAGGCAGAAGATGCGGAAGAGTTAAAAGCACTTTTTGTAAAATAAGCAAAAAAAATGGCTGGTAAATTGTAAAGCAATTCTCTTTTAGCCAAGCAAAAACAATAGGCAATTCCAATTTCAGTGGCGCCTGCTTAACAACAAAGGCAGGTCGCTCATTTTATCATCATATCATTTTTCAACTTTTTTATTAGCTCATGTTAATTCATTCGGCCACTCCTTTCATAATTTATTCAATGCACAAATAAAATAGTAATCTCTGTAAATAATCTAACCCAATTTATTCCCTGGCATAAATGGCTTGCTTTGCTCAATAGCATCCATAATTAATACCATTATTTCTTCATTGGTTTTTGTAATATCTATAAGTAGGGGAGCTTTGAATCTTACACTCAGTGGAGTGCCTTTTCTTTTAAGTACGAGTCCCTTTTTATTAAATGCCCTTGAGAAGCCGTTTATAACAACTGGAATAACAATAGGATTTGTATGCTTGATAATATGCGCAGTACCTTTTCTGCCAGGCGCATACGCTTTTGTAGTGCCCTGTGGGAAAGTAATAACCCAATTGTCTCTTAAAGCATCAAAAATTTTCCTGGTATCTGAGGGGTCTAAGCCCCTGCGTACTTCTTTTCCACCTTCACTCCATGTTCTTTTTACTGTAAGCGCACCCGCTAAAGTAAAGAAACGGGTAAGTAAACTGCTTTTCATGGTTTCTTCAGCAGCTACATACTTTATCTTAGTAAAAGGCCATAACAAATAAAATGGAATGCCAAGTTTATTTTTCTTACGCCAGGAGTGAGCACAAAAAATATGAATAAAAGCTATTACATCTGCAAAATAAGTTTGGTGATTGCTTACAAACAGTACATTTTTCTTTGGTAATCCCTTTAAATGCTCCATACCAGTAATCCTCAATTTGTTTATAATATTGAGGCCAGGGTATGTTAATAATCCAACTATAAAATAGACAAACCCTTTAATAAACTTTAGTTCTTTTAATCTTTCAGTCAATTTCATAAACCGTGAAGTTTCAGCGCAATGTTATCGTTAAAAGTAGGTTTTTTTATTGAAAAGGTAATCCTCCCGTCATTATTTTATAACTATTTAGCTGTAACAGTATTTTTTTCTCGTCTTAATGTTATTTCTAGTTATATTTGTTCAATATATTGTTAATTTTAAATTATTTTATTATGAAAAAAGTTTTACTTTTCTCTTTTATTATGTTTTCGTTCATGGTTTCTGCAAGTGCACAAACTAAATCTGCTTCTAAAACACAACCAACAACGACAACAACTTCTACCGAACAAACCCCTTCAGCTAAAAAAAGAACAGTTGTGCCTAAAGCTACAACAGTTGTTAAGAAAAAGCAACAAACGGAAGCTGAGTACAACAATGACAAAATGAAGGCTAATAAAGCAGCAGCTTCATTGGTAGATGATAGAAATAATTAATTAATCTCTACAACTAGTAAAATAACATCTCTTTTTTCAATCAAAACAATTCTTTTATGAATCAAAATTACTTTTCAACAGGGAGGTTTAGCAAAAAATTCCTTTCTGTATTGGTGTTTGCTTTGTGTATTGTTTCAAGTGTATTTTCACAAACCTATGTGAATGGTAACCTTGGCACAGGAGCTACAAGTCTTAATGGTACTGCGGCACCAGCAGGTACTACATGGCATGAACTACAAAATGTAACGGGAAATACAACCGAATCTAATTCTACATTGGGCGTTGGCCATCAGTTTACTCCTACAGCAGACAATGCTACTGCTGATGACTTTACTGTTCCAGCAGGTCAAACTTGGACAATTTCTACCCTTAGGGTATATTCATTGGACCAGACTGTTCCAGCTACTGGCACAACTTCTCCTTACACAAATATTAGAGTAAGAATTTGGAGTGGCGTACCAGGAGCCGTTGGTAGTACGGTCGTTTATGGCGATATGACCACAAACCGATTCTTTTCTACTGCTTTTACAGGTAGAAAAGGTATTTTCAATTCTCAAGTTCCTACACCTGGGGCTCCAACACCTAATTTGCCAATCTTTTCTATTGACGCAACAATTGGGACTGCTTTGTCTGCTGGAACCTATTGGGTAGAGTGGCAACTGGTTACTCCAGTAAATTGTTTTGGCCCTACTAGTCAAACAGTAGGAGTAAGAACATTACCTGGTTACAATGCTCGTCAAAGATTGGGGGCTACTTGGGCAGCTCTTGTTGACGCCGGTAACCCAGCAAGTGCTCCTGATGTAGCTGTAGATTTACCTTTTTCTATCAATTATTCTACACTATGTATTGCTGCTGCGGCACCAACCATAAGTACAACTGCACTTAACTCTTGTTCTGGCGCCCCTGTTACTTTAACAGCTAGTGGTACATTAAATAACAATGCAGGTTGGAAGTTTTATACTACATCTTGCGGTGGTACTCCAATAGCTGGAACCAACACGATAACCGTAAATCCTACTGTAACTACTACCTATTTCGCACGTGGCGAAGGAGGTTGTGCTCCAAATGGTCTTTGCGGTCAAATAACAATAACTGTTACACCATGCACATGTTTAACACCAGATGTAGCAACTATTTGCGAAGGTGTAACACAAAGATTATCGGTTACAGGTACAGGTACCCCAGGTACAGGTTCCGCAAACTCAGGAGCAATATCGGTTATCGTACCCGATGCAAATCCGGCAGGTATAACAAGCACATTGCCTGTTACTTTACCAGCAGGAGCAGCACTTACATCTGTAGCTGTTAATTTTACGATGACTCACACATGGGATTCAGATATGTCAATAAATCTTATAGCACCAAACGGTACAACATTAAATTTATTGAGTGGAGTAGGTGGTAGTGGAGATAACTTTACAAATACAACGCTTACTTCAGTTGGTACACCTCCATCAATTGCTACAGGTGCCGCTCCATTTACTGGAGTATTTGCACCTCAAGGTCTTCCAGCTGTAGGTCCTACAGGCTTACAACAAACAGCAGGTGTAAATAACTTTGCTACATTTATAGCAGCAGCCAATTCTGGAGCCGTTACTGGTAACTGGCGTTTGGCTTTGAGAGATGGAGCTGGAGGAGATATTGGTGTTTTAACCAATTGGAATTTAAATTTTGGGTATGTAACATTGCCTACAGCCATTTGGTCAGGCGGTGCAGCTGGCACCATTTTCAGCAATGCTGCTGCTACCACAGCGTATGTAGCAGGTACACAAGCAAATGCAGTTTGGGTTACCCCTGCAGCTACTTCTACTTACACAGCTACTATAGCAGCTGGTCCTTGCGCTGGTGCAAACA
>JANMGS010000830.1:0-4099 GCA_031374745.1 Ferruginibacter sp.
GTACTTTATCGCTCAACTGAAAGTTGAGAAATAATTTTTCGCTGTAATCTTTTTTTCCCTGCATGAAACATACACAGCAAAAATCATACTGGATTTTTATTATTCACAACTTGTGGGTATCTTAGTTGTGCAACAAGCACATGGGTATTGCTGCAAGTTGGGCGGAAGGAAAAACAGTGAGCATTTATAACACTATTCAGCTTTTGTTCAGGCAAGACGTACATCGCTGAACTTTAGTTCTTAACTTCAATTTTATATTTTCAATCAACAGCGGTTTCGAGCGGAAGGAAGTCTATTTCCCAACCTGCACAAAACGCTACCGTTGGCAATAAGCTAAAACAAACATTCTTTTAAATTGGACATTATGAAATGGATATTCTCATTGTTAACTCTTTGCATTTGCACCAGTTCAGAAGCTCAAGTTGAAAACACTTCATACGTCAATAAGTTAAACGAGAGCGTACTTCAGCTTTCTGTTGTTGTACCATTGGAAGTGAAAGAGGTGTGGAAATACTTTTCGACAGATTCCAAACTTTCCGAATGGATAGCGCCTATTGCACATATTGAATTAAAAAATGGAGGATATATCGTTACTAACTATGACAAGACTAAAGCACTTTCTGACCGCAGCTCAATTAAACTAGGAATTATTAGCTACCTGGAAAATGAACTTTTGATTTTGAAAGTAGACTTAAATAATAATTTTTCTAAAAAGTTGCAAGACGAAGATCAGAATCTCCAGGAGATAATTCAATTCGTTTCTATTGGCCCTGGGAAAACAAAAATTATTTCTTCTATGATTGGATGGGGACAAGGAAAAGATTGGGAAAAAACTTATAATTTCTTTGTAAAGGGCAATGAGTGGACTTACAAAGAACTTTTAAAAGTGATTAAATAATTTAAGTTGTAAAAAGCCGTACCGCAAACAGGGGGTTTTATGCTATTGGGGCTTAACCAACAATCATCGGCTAAAAGCAAAGCCAGTCTTCAGTTTGGACTTGACCAGCATCTTTGACCTTTTGTAAAAACAATGAACATTTATTTATAAATTTAGCACCAGTTACGGAACTCGAAAACCCAAACTGCAGCAAGCCCTTTTCCGTTAGCTGCAAACCCATTTGAGCATTTTACTAACTGCATCATATTTTATAAACTATGTAATTATCAAATTAATGACAAAGTATTTTATAGCAACAATGGCGTTCTTTCTTTTTATTGGAATTAATATACCAAAATGTCAAACTTATAGTAAAGAAACTATACTGATTAGTACAGCGTATGGGAATATGAAAGTGAAGCTTTTCAATGAAACTCCGCTTCATCGAGATAATTTTATTAGACTAGTTAAACAAGGTTTCTATGATAGCTTACTATTTCATAGAGTAATCAATCAATTTGTGATACAAGGAGGAGACCCTGATAGTAAGTATGCGGACGACACCACATCTTTAGGAAATGGAGAGGTTGATTATTGGATTCCAGCTGAGTTTAATAGAAAGATATATCATAAAAAAGGTATGCTTGGAGCAGCCAGGGCAGGTGATGATGTTACTCCAGATAAAGAATCATCTGGATCTCAATTCTATATTGTTATGGGTAAAACTTTTGATTCAGCCGCCTTACGAAAAGAAGAAATACGAGTGAATAAATACATTGTGCAAAAAATTAATAACAATGTTGCTTTCGGTGGTAAAAGTAACGAACTCAGAAAATACTACATGCGCCTTACAGAAGATAGTTTAACATATGTATCACGACAATTAACTGACCCTATTTCGATTGAGCGATATGAGAAAACTCCTCATTTTACATTTACACCCGAACAACAGAAAATCTATGCGACACTGGGCGGAATTCCACATTTAGATATGAATTATACAATTTTTGGCGAGGTCGTAGAAGGCCTTGAAGTAATTGACAAAATTGCAGCTGTTAAAACCGATAAGAACGACAGGCCAAAAGAAAATGTAAGAATGAAAATTTCGATCATTAAAGATTAGAGCGATTATTTAATCCTGGGCTTCAGCTAATATTGGTATTACTTTAAGTGGGGATGGACGTTGAAACATCGGCTGTTTGCATCGCTGTATTTTTGTTCCGGCGGACGAATATCTATTTGGCTTTTTGTTGTTAACTTCAACTTTATATTCTCAATTGGGCAGAAGTTCCGGGCTGGATGCTATAAAATATCCCACCTGCAGCAATACCTGCCCGTTAGCGGTCCTTACAATAAAACTCTAATTATATGAGACAATTAAAAATTACTGTCATACTTTTTTTACTTTGTTTTCAAAGTTTCGGACAAACCAAAAAGACCGATTACTCTGACATGCTTCGTCTAATTGACATCTGGCTAGATGCACAAAAAGATTTTGATAAGTTGCCCGGCATTTCAGTGGCTATCGTTCAAGACCAAGATATTATTTTTAAAAAAGGGTATGGATATGCAAACCTTGAGAAGAAAGTTCCAATGAAACCAGAGACGATTTTTTCTATATGCTCTATTTCAAAATTGTTTACATCTATCGCAGTTATGAAACTTTGGGAGCAAGGCTTACTAAGATTAGATGATTCCTTGCCTGCCTTGTTGCCTGATTTTAAGGTAAAGCAACAATACACCGAAACTGTTCCAATAACGGTTCACTCTATGTTAACCCATTCATCAGGGCTTTATAGAGACGCTGATTCTAGCTGGAATGAACCAAACTTCTATTTTCAAACTACACCTGAATTAAAAAAGTCTATCGCCGAAAAACAAACTTTATATCCATCTTCTGTTTATTTTCAATATTCTAATTTAGCGATGAGCCTTCTTGGTGAAATCGTATCAAAAAAAACCGGAAAAAATTATAACGACTATGTAGAAGAGAGCATACTAAAACCATTGCAATTAAATAACACTCATCCTTATTTACCCGAAAAACTTTGGAGCAGCGATATGGCTTCGGGTTATAGTGCTATGTATAAGGACGGAAACAGAAAAATGCAACCATTTTTTAAAACAAATGCAATAACCCCAGCAGCAGGATACTCTTCAAATGTTATCGATTTGGCTAAGTTTGCCTCATGGCAATTTCGATTATTATCAAGTGACAATTCAGAAGTACTAAAGCCTTCAACTTTAAGAGAAATGCAGCGAATACAATGGACAAGCCCTGATAAAAAATTAACTTGGGGTCTGGGTTTTAGTATTGATTACGATGCTAATGGAGTAGCAACCGTTGGACATGATGGCTCATGCCCAGGTTACGTAAGTGTTGTAATGGCTGACCCCAAAAAGAAATTGGGCGTTACAGTAATGATTAATGCACAGGGAGTAGATGTTTATAAATACAGTAATGAGATATTTAATTTGTTGAACAAAACAATGACAGAAGATACGACTACAAAAAAATTAGATTTTTCTGAATACAAAGGAAAATTTGATAATTATGCATGGTCAGGCGAAACAGTTGTAATTCCATTTAAAGGAAAATTAATTCTACTTGGTTTACCCGAAAATACACCTTCTGAGAGCATAAGAGAATACCAATACATCAGTAAGGATACGTTCAAGAGAATTAGAACAGATGATAAAACATTGGCTGAAGAATTAAAATTTGAAAGAGACGAAAATGGAAACATTAAAAGTTTTATATCGTCTAGTCATCGGCAGCGGAAAATTAATTAACTGTATATAAATAAAAACTATTGAAAAGGCTGCACACTACAAAAGTATTGCTGCAATTATGCGGAGAGTTTCTTAATTTAAATATTTACAAAATGACTTCCACCTTAACAAAGCTATTCTCTGTGCTGGTATTTTTACCGCTTATTTCATCATTTAACCTAACCAAAAATAACCACCCAAAAACTATTTTGGTTGTTCTTGCTCATCCTGATGATGAAATGGCAGTTGCTGAGGTGCTTGTTCAGTTTAGCAAAAAAGGAGACAAAGTTGTTCTTATTATTGCTACTAATGGAAAATATTACACACGAGATCCGAAAATACCTGAAGGAGACTCTTTAGGCAGTGTTCGGAGAGAAGAAAGCAAATGCAGCAGCCAGAAATTGGGTATTGATCATCCAATTTTTTTCGGGATAGATAGGCTTGACACTA
>JANMGS010000850.1:0-4450 GCA_031374745.1 Ferruginibacter sp.
ACCTTTTTGGCCATTGGCCCCGTATTGGGATTGTTGGCTTTTTTACATAAGAAACAAAATGCGTAAATAATAAGGGTACATTTCCGATAGCAAAGGAAGTATCCAAATTTTAGCTAATTAATGCTGCCATTTATTGTAATGTTATTTTTACTAATATCTAAAAATTTATCCTTTGTTTAATCGGGTTTAATTAAATGCAAGGAACATAGCCACTTCATTTGGTAACAAAAATTGTAGAAATAAGCAAGTGCCTTAAACAATTTGTGTAAGTATGTATAAAAATGCAAATATCTTTTTGCAATCAATTATTCAAATCTTGTTCTTTCATTTTGTATAAAAAATCTTTTGGGAGTAAGCCAAATTCTTTTTTAAATGCAATGGTGAAATTACTCACACTCGTATATCCTATATGACCTGCAATGTCTGCCACAGAATGTTGCCCCGTTTTAAGGGCTTCATATGCCATATTCAACCTTTTCTTTTGGTAGTAATCAAATGAGCTAAGGCCATATACTTTTTGAAAAAGGTTGATGAATTTTGTGCGACTCATAAAACACATCTTGCTGATATAATCTACGCCTGCAAAGGGTTTATCAATATTATTGGTAATAAATGCTTCTGCTTTTTGTATTTCTTTTATATCATCTACATTGGCAAATAAAAATTGATTATCTGCTTCATCTTTTGTGAGTACATCTGTTAAAAAACTTTCTAATAAATTTAAGACCCTGCTTTCGTAATATATTTTATCTAAAGGGCTGTTGGGTTTGTGGTCAAAAATTTCGAAAATTAATTTTAACTGATCTGGTGTTAAAAACTCTTTTCTAATATTGGCTTTGCTATCTCCTAAATACTTATAAAACTTTTCTTTCGCAGCCTCATCTTTCAATACATTTTCTATCCAATTTTGCTTCAATAAAACAAAAATTACTTTTATTTCTGTATCTGCTGGTATCAAAACAGTTTCGTGTATACCGGTGCTTTTACATTGTATAGACCCAAGGCTGTTGTTGCCTATTATTATTTCGTTGCAAGCATCTTTGTGTATAGGGCATCTGGCAAAAGTAAAATCTTGTATGCTGATGGTTATATGGTTATTGAAGGAAGGCAACCTATTAAATTCCATCTTTGTTGTAGATCGAAAATGTGCCAACTGGAATGAGATAAACTCATTTATCTTAAAAAATGCAGAACTTCCTTTGGCTACAGCTGCTGGATAATGTAAAACGCCATTTTGCACATTGGTATCAAAAGCTTTTGCAAGCTGTTCACTATATTCAAACAAATCATTTATTTGGTACGAAATAGAAAATGGAGTTTGTTGCATTGGGCCTTTTAATTTTATAAATGAAATTAACAATTAAAATCAAAAAAACTCGTCAATTTATCTACTTTTTTGTTTAGTTATTGTAACAGCATAATGTTGTTTTTACTTAGTGTAAATACGTATTTTGTTTTTTGATACAGCTTGTATTTTTAGATGGCAAGTAGGAAAAATATTTGGATATAGCCAATTCTTCTATATGGAATGATACTATTCCTTTATATGCATCTTCTAATAATTATATGGGCTTTTTTACAACGATTTCTTTTACTAGAATGAATCTAAGATAGAAGGCTTCTACGTGCCTATGTAAGTTTAGTATCTTTTCTTTATTTATTTACAATGATTTTTGCGGTATAAAATTTGAATGGAGAATTATTTTTAGTTTTTTTTCGCAGAGTACAAAAAAAATAATTGTTTAGTACAAAGTTTATTTTTATCAAAACTATTAAGTTAACTTGTTTCTATAAATTATATTTTTTTAAATTAAAACAATTCAAAATGAAAAAAGTATTCTCCTATTCGTGTGTAGCAATTATGCTAGCTGCAACAGTTGTTAGTTGTAAAAAAGCATCTACTGAAGACGTAACAGCAACCGGTTTGTCAAGTCAAGAGAGGGCGATGGTCGCATCTGCAGGTTTTAATAGCAATTGGGCAGAAAAGTCCGCTGATGGAAATTATCTGATAGAAGGAGATATTTTGTTGAGTAAAGCACAACTAGAGGAAATGGCTGGTGTAAGCCCCGAGCACGAATTGATTGTTGCAAACAGTGAGCACTATCGCACAACAAATGTAGTAAGTACTCCAGGTAGTGGAACAAGGGTTATTACTGTTCGTTTGGGTTCTGGTTTTCCTACCAATTATTCAACAGCTTTAAATAATGCATTGGCCAGATACAATAATTTAGGATTAAGAATTTCTTTTTCTAGGGTAAGCTCTGGGGGTAATATTGTAATTTCTGGTGCAAACTTAGGTACATCTGGTGGAGGCTGTATTCTAGGCCAGGCAGCTGGCTTTCCAAGTGGAGGCAATCCATCGCCTGGTTTCACATTGAGCACCAGCAGTTGCGCTACTTCTTACTTAAACACTACTGATAAAGCCGATGAAGTAATTGCGCATGAAATAGGCCACTGTATTGGTTTCCGTCATACAGATTATATGAACAGATCTAGCTGCGGACAAAATTCCAACGAAGGTTCTGCTGGTATAGGTGCAATCAATATTCCAGGTACGCCTACAACGGTTTCAGGTTCTTACAATTCTTGGATGATGGCTTGTACAAATGGTAGCCCGGTGCTTACATCTACAGATGCAGTTGCATTAAATTATGTTTATTAAGATTGTATTATTTTTTTAATAACAAAATCCCTTTTCATTTTTGGAAAGGGATTTTGTACTTTTATCATTCACCATTTTCATATTCAGTATTCGTACAATGGCTATAAATATTTTTTTGCGCAAAAGAAAGGGCATGCACTGTGTATGTTTGTACTTTCTTTTTTTTATTCCTTTATTTTCTTTTGCACAAATAGATGTAAATAAGTACATAGATTCCGCATCGAAAAATAATATTGGTTTCAAAAAACTTTCTTACCAACCCGCAAGTGCTTATTATGTGGCGCAATGGGAGTTGTTACCGAAAAATATACATATCGTAAAAAGACTAAATGATAAAGTAGCCATTGTTCTTATAAAAGATAAAAAAGCTTATGATGAATTAACTAATAAGATAAAGTTGGATGTAGCAAACAATGCCTGGAAGCTTTCGCCTTCATTGGAGAAAAATAACAGCAGTACAGAAACAATTCATCAATATATTTTGGGTGCTTTGTCACTTGATTCCTTATTCTTTACATTGAAGCATAGTTTTAAAGAGCTAAAAATTGTTGGAATGGATAAAGCTTCTAACGCCGTTGTAGTGCAATGCAGCCAAAAATATATCTGTGAAAAAATAATGTTATTGAACGAAGTTATTTTTATAGATGAATATATAGTACCCAAAACAGAAATTAGTATTATAGGGTATGATAGGAGTTTTCATGGAATAAATCTGTTGGATTATGTTATACCCAATGCCAATGGCAAAAATATTGTTGTAGGCGTAAAAGAGAATAATGTAGAAGTAAACGATTTGGATATTTATAAGAGGGTAGTACCATCTACACTTTCAGCTAGCAAAGTTGAAGAACATGCTACGGTAATATCCTCAATTATTGGTGGTGCGGGTAATAGCTTTTACGATGGGCGTGGCATGGCCAATGCTGCCAAGTTTTTTTCGAGTACATTTTCTAATTTATTTGCAGATGCTGCTGGTATTTTAAATGCAAATAAAGTAACAGTGCAAAATCATTCTTACGGTACTATACCACAACAATTTTATGGTGCCGAAGCGGTAAGTTATGATGTGCAGACATGGCAAAATGAAAATATACTGCATGTTTTTTCGGCAGGCAACAAAGGGCTTTCGTTTGCACCCGAGGGTGTATACAAGAACATACCCACATACGCAAACATGACCGGAAATTTTAAAATGGCTAAAAATATTATTACAGTTGGTGCGGTAGATATTACGGGCAATGTAGCGGCAGAAAGTTCTGCTGGTCCTATCTACGACGGAAGACTGGCTCCTCAATTGGTTGCGCTTGGGCCAAATGGAACCAGCGATGCAGCTGCTATTGTTACAGGTACCATAGCCGTAATGCAACAAGTATATGCCGATAGCAATAGCCTGGTTTTGCCAGCGGCTTCACTAATAAAAGCTGTTTTGTTTAATACCGCAGATGATATTTTTAGAACGGGTATTGATTATAAAACGGGTTACGGTTTGGTAAATAGTTATGAAGCGGTAAAAGCGATACAACAAAAAAAATATGATGGCTCAACCATCTCTCAAAACCAAGTATGGACAAAAAATATTACCGTGCCTATAGATGCCGCACAATTAAAAATTACACTTGCTTATACCGATAGCAATGCTACTATAAACAACAATAAAGCCATCGTAAATGATATTGACATTGAGTTGCAAGAAATGAGTACTGGTTCTATTTACAAGCCTTGGGTGCTCAGTACTTTTGCTACTGCCGATTCGTTGGCCAAACTTCCCAGCCGCAAAAGAGATTCGTT
>JANMGS010000725.1:0-2841 GCA_031374745.1 Ferruginibacter sp.
TGATGATTTTGCCAATAAATGCAAGCTTATTGGGGTATAAAAAAAACATACCAGCCGCTACAATAGGATATATTTTAATGTAAAAACCGATGGCTATGGCAAAAGCCGCTACCCAATAATTTCTATTTTCAAACGAAAGAAAACTGAGTAGCATAAGCCCGGCAATCATTACATTGGTTTGTGTGCCTTGCAGGCAAGTAGCTATTTCTATTAGAGCAATATAACAAACCAACGCCTTTTTATTTTCGGTTATACCTTTAAATTTAAATAGCAGCAATGGGATAAGCAACATGCTCATATTGTTCCATAAAAAATAAGCTACATAATTTGGCAGTAAAGAAAAGGGAGCAAACATGGCCGCAAAACTGGGGCTGTACAAATAAGAATCGAAATACTCTTGCGGATAAAATGCATACAAATCTTTGTGCTGTGCAAGATGGAAATAGCCTTGTCTAAAAATTTTCCACACGTTCATCCTGCCTGTGATGACAGATTGGATATTGAGCGCATTGATAACTACAAAGTAAATAATATAGACCGTTGGGCGCTTTAACCAAAAAGATGACTTGTTGTTTGTAAGATTATCCATGCAATCGATTAAGATTTGCAATATAAGTTTTTATGCTACAAAATATTTTGTATGCAGATAATAATTAGAATGCTATCGTAACTTCTTGCCTGTCGTTTTTATTGGTGCCCCATGCCGGGCCATTTTTTAATAACTCAATGGCTTGAGCATCGCAGTTTGCACAAAGCGACTTTATTACTTTAATTTTAATAGGCTTTCCTTTTTTATTGGTTTTAAAAGAAAGGATTACGGTTCCTTTTAATTCTATACCATCATCATTAAACTCGGGCTTGCTGTTTTTCTTTGCATAAGCATTAAACGTATTAGTCTTATCCCTAAACTCGATACTATCTGCATTAATTTGGGCACGACTCCTTATTAACGGAGCTGCTTTTGATTTATTAGATTCTACCTGAACACCAGCTGCCTTTCCAGCAAGTGCATCGCTAATATTGGTAGTTGTTGTAGCTGCTACAACCTCCTTTTTTCTTTTTACATTACCATAACCTGTAACAACCACTTCTTCTAATGCGGCATTTTTATTTTCCTTTTCTGCAACAGGCGGAACCGATAATTTAAAGGTTTTTTCTTCACTTTTTTTATACAAATCATTGAATGCAATTGTGCCATTGGCAGTACTGTCAAAAACTGGAATGGTAAATGTTGGCTTATTGGTATTTACTTGGTTATTGGCATTATTATTCAGTTTATTAAATGCTGTATTTTGTTTGGGACCACCATCTTTCTTGTCTGTAGCGTTCATTAACCTATTTTGGTTGTTATTGTTTAGTAAACGTTGGTTTTGTGTATTGTTATTTGAAAAGCCTTGGTTTTTGGTATCAGCAAAACTTTTGTCATCTACTTTTGTCAAGTCTTGTGTTGGGTTAATATATTTGCTGTTATCCTCTGTAAGTTTAAGTGGTTCAATAGCAGGAGCAGAAGCAATTACTGCTTCGTTTTCAGATACTTGATCTTCTTTTACATCATTTAACAAAATAGGCGCATTTTCAGTTTGCTTATTGCCTTTGTTTCCAGAAACTACATTTGGGGCAGAAACACCAGGCTGGGTCTTGTTAGAATCTACCTTCAAATCTGGAGAAACCGTTGTTTCCTTTTTGCTTTCTGTTTTTGCAAGTGTTTTTTCTTCGGGCGCTTTATTTAAATTAAAAAACAAATATCCCAATCCCAGAAAAATAACAAGCATGGCGGCAATACGCATCCATTTGCGCTGAGCAAACGATGCCAAAGAAAAAATATTTTTATTTTTTGCCGCAATTTTCTTTTTCAATAATTCTAGGTCATCTGCAGGAAGTTCATTGTATGCATACCCTTCCAACGCATCAGCTAAAAAATCATCTTCCAACGCTGCTTTTTCCAACGCATGCATTTCCTTTGCAGGCATTTTGCCCGCATGGTAATTTGTAAAATCTTTTGCTGTATATGTTTTGTTGTTGTTCATTCAATTTGCTTTTTGCAAAGCCATTTTATCCATACATATTTTTAAGTTTCGTCTACCGTTTTGTATAAAGCTTCTCACTTTATTAATCTCAATAGCTGTTGTTTCTGCTATTTCTTTATAACATTTTTCTTTTAAGTAAAATAATTCGATGGTCTTTTTCTGCTCTTCCGGTAGCTTCTCTATACATTGTTCCATCATACTTAAGCTTTCTTCTTTCTCCATCACAACATCTAGATGCACATTGTCTGTTAAATGCATAATATCTGCGTCTACATTAACAGGATGTTTTTTTTGACTACGTAATTTCATTAGGCAATGATTTTTAGATAACTGGTACAGCCATCCTTTAAAATTATCTACCTCGTATTTTTTGAGCTTTGTTACCAGTTCTTCAAAAATATTTAACACAGCGTCTTTAGCCTCTTCACTGTCTTTTAGGTATTTTAAACAAACACCATATACCAATTCCATATAACGATTGTACAAATCGCCCAATATATCCATATCAGCACTTGTCTTGTACTGTTGCACAAGATCCCCATCCGATTCTGGTCCCGATATGTTTTTTACAAAAGCCAATACAATAAAGTTATAAATAAAAAGTTTGCCGACGATTCAAAATTAAATGGCAAATGTAAAGGATTATAAAGCCGCTTCTTTTAACACATTTTCTATCCTGCTTTTTAAGGTTTCATAATCGGTATAGCCCCTTGCTACCAAGTGAAATTTGTTTTCGTCCGTTTGTACGAACACACATGGGAAACAGCTCACTTGTAATTGTTTTAACAATGCAAATACATAATAAGCCATTTCT
>JANMGS010000012.1:0-9467 GCA_031374745.1 Ferruginibacter sp.
AAGAAAGTTGTTAGTGATGTTGCTTGGTACATTATTAAGGTTAATGCAAATCTATTTAGCCTATGGTGAAGAGGATAGTCAAGCAACGGAAGAAGTGTTTAACAAAGATGAGATAAGATGCTTGGAAAGCATACAAGAAAAGCAACTGAAGATAACACCAAAAACAAGGAATCCATTTGAACCTGAAAGATTATCATGGGCATCATGGATAATTGCAAGGTTAGGCGGTTGGAAGGGAAACAGCAGACAAAGGTCCGCAGGCCCTATTATAATTAAAAGAGGTTTAGAGAAATTTGAAATGATTTATGAAGGATGGGCATTAGCTAGAGATTTAACCTAAAGTTGTGTCCAAACGGTAGCTACCGGCAGGCAGGTCCGTGTCATCCGTGTTCAAATTGTATTTGTGTCCATACGACAGGCCATATAGCGTGAATACCGAACTTGTGTTGGGAATTGAAATTTAGCTGAAAGCCCCAAATTATCAAATCCTAAAGTACAGTTATAACAATTTTCCGCTACTTTTGCAGCCAATTAAACATTACAACGATGGCAACTACAGCAGATATACGCTCGGGTCTTATTATTAAAGTAGATGGTAGTTTATATACCGTTATAGAATTTGGACAAAATAAAACAGCACGTGCTGCTGCAAAAGTTTGGGCAAAATTGAAAGGGGTAGATAATAACCGTACGATTGAACAAACTTGGAACTCGGGCGAAACCATTACGCCAGTAAGGGTAGAAAAAAGACCTTATACCTATTTATATAAAGACGATACGGGTTATAGCTTTATGGATGTAGAAACTTTTGAGCAAATAACGGTTGCAGAAACCATGATAGATGCACCTAAGTTTTTAAAAGATGGGCAAGAAGTATCTGTATCTATTAATGGAGAAACAGATGTGCCAATGTCTGTAGAGTTGCCAGACAAAATTGTATTGATGGTTACCTACAGCGAACCAGGCATGAAGGGTGATACCGCTACAAAAACGTTGAAGCCTTGTACAGTAGAAACAGGTGCAACTGTAAATGTTCCTTTATTTGTTAATGAAGGAGAATTGATTAGAATTCTGGCTAAAACAGGAGAGTATGTAGAAAGAGTAAAAGGATAATTATTAAATAAAATAATTGAAATGGATAATTACTAGCGTAGTTATCCATTTTTATTTTGGATAAAAAGAGCCGTTTTTTCTCATAATTAGGGTGTTTTTGATCGATTTTAATCAAAAAATGACCATTTATGCCATTTTTATAAAAATAATAGTTGCGCAAATGAGTAATCATTTCCTACCTTAGCGTTCCCTAAAAATTTTAAATCATCATTTAAAAAATTACTATGGATATAAAGCAAATACAGGAGCTGGTAAAACTTATCAATAAAACTTCTATTGGAGAAATTACCATTGAAGAAGATGGTACAAAAATTACCATCAAACAAAAGAAGGACCCCTCACAAAAGATATATACCCAAGGAGCCCCTGCAGCATATAGTGCCCCTGCGCCTAGCCCTGTAGCTGCTCCAATAGCTATTGCAGCTACGCCAGCAGTAGAAGCGGTTGCTACACCAAAAGCAGACAATTTTATAACAATAAAAAGCCCTATGATTGGTACTTTTTATCGCCAATCTGGCCCTGGCAAACCAGTACTTGCAAATATTGGAGATGAAGTAACACCTGGCAAAGTGGTATGTATTATTGAGGCTATGAAACTATTCAATGAAATAGAAAGTGAAATAAAAGGAAAGATTGTGAAAGTATTAGTAGAAGATGCTAGCCCGGTTGAGTACGACCAGCCGTTGTTTTTGGTGGATCCAGCTTGATAATGTGCAAATGTGCAAATATGCAAATGTGCAAATGTGAAAATGTGCAAATGTGCAAATATGCAAATTGGCAAATTGGTAAGTCTATAAATATTTAAATAAACAATAGACCTTAATTAAAAAAAAATTATGAGGGCTGAACTAATAGAAAATAATCCGTTATTAAAACTATCTATAGCTTTTTCATTAGAAATTATTAGTTATTGTGAAATATTAAATGAACAAAAAAAATACATATTAGCAAAACAACTTTTACGTTCTGCAACTTCAATAGGTGCAAATGCTATGGAAGCACAAAATCCAGAAAGCAAAGCAGACTTTATTCATAAAATGAAGATTTCTGCTAAGGAAGCTGGCGAAACACAATATTGGCTAATCCTTTGTGAAAAAGCAGAGAATTATCCAACACCATTTGGTTTGTTAGATAAACTTGAAGAACTAAATAGGATTTTAGGGAGTATAATTGCTACTGCTAAGCGAAAAACACCGTTTAGTTATCTAATTAGTTTTTTTATCTTTTAAAAATTAAAACAGTGGCTTATTTGCAATTTACTTGTGTCTCTATTTGCACATTTTCAAATTTGCATATTTGCCCATTTTTTACTGATGTTTAAAAAAATATTGATTGCAAACCGGGGAGAAATTGCACTCCGCATTATACGTACCTGTAGGGAAATGGGTATTAAGACTGTAGCTGTATATTCTACTGCAGATAAAGATAGCCTACACGTAAAATTTGCGGACGAAGCGGTTTGTATAGGAAAACCTGCTAGTACTGATAGCTATTTGAATATGGCTCATATTATGGCAGCTGCCGAAATAACCAATGCAGATGCCATACATCCTGGCTATGGTTTTTTGGCAGAAAACAGCAAGTTTGCAAAAATTTGTGGAGACCATGGCATAAAATTTATTGGGCCAACACCCGATATGATAAATGCCATGGGCGATAAGGTTACCGCCAAAGAAACTATGATAAAAGCGGGTGTACCTGTTGTGCCCGGTGTAGATGGATTATTGAGGGATGCAGAACATGCAAGACAATCTGCAAGAGAAATAGGCTACCCTATAATTATGAAAGCAACTGCAGGTGGTGGTGGTAAAGGTATGCGCTTGGTATGGGAAGAAAGCGAGATAGAAAAGAACTTTGACAATGCCAAAACAGAGGCCGCCGCATCTTTTAAAAACGATGGCCTGTATATGGAAAAATACATTGAAGAGCCACGTCATATAGAAATACAAGTAGCGGGTGACCAGTATGGCAATGTATCTCATTTGAGCGAAAGAGATTGCTCTATTCAACGTCGCCACCAAAAACTGGTAGAAGAATCGCCTTCTCCTTTTATGACAGATGAATTGCGTGAGCGGATGGGCAATGCAGCCATAAAAGCCGCTAAAGCCATTAATTATGAAAGTGTAGGTACCATAGAGTTTTTGGTAGATAAGCACCGCAATTTCTACTTTATGGAAATGAATACCAGAATACAGGTGGAGCATTGTGTAACAGAAGAAGTAATAAATTACGACCTTATAAAAGAACAAATAAAAATTGCCGCAGGCGAAAAAGTAAGTGGTATCAACCATTATCCTCAAATGCATGCAATAGAATGTAGGATAAATGCAGAAGACCCATACAATGATTTTAGACCATCGCCAGGAAAAATAACGGTACTGCACCAACCTGGAGGGCATGGTGTGCGGGTAGATAGCCATGTATATGCAGGCTATGTAATACCACCATTCTATGACAGCATGATTGCAAAACTTATAACAGTAGCGCAAACAAGAGAAGAAGCCATCAATACTATGTACAGGGCGCTTAGTGAATATGTGATAGAAGGTGTAAAAACCACCATCCCTTTTCATTTACAGCTTATGCAAAATGAAGATTTTAAAAGTGGAAATTTTACCACAAAGTTTTTGGAAAGTTTTACAATGAAATAATAAAGTGCCCCGCCGAAGATGCGGGGTATTTTATTATTAAAAGTTTGGATGTTGGTAAATGTTTTCAGTGGTGGCGTTATATGGATAATATTTGATTTTCGAAATTGCCATACTTATACAAATTCAACTTAAATAAATTTTATGCAAACAATACTAGGCGCAAATGGCATTATTGCAACTGAGCTTGCAAAAGAATTACACAAATCTTTTACTACTCAAATAAGATTGGTAAGTAGAAACCCAAAAAAAGTAAATGAAACAGATGAACTAGTTGTGGCAGATTTATTAAATGCTGCTCAAACAGAAGATGCAGTAAAGGGAAGTGAAATTGTTTATCTTACTGCAGGCTTACCTTATAATTCGAAAATATGGCAAGAGCAATGGCCAATTGTAATGCGCAATGTAATAGATGCATGTAAAAAGCACCATGCTAAATTGGTGTTTTTTGATAACCTTTATATGTATGGACAAGTACATGGCACAATGACCGAGTCTACACCGTTCAATGCAGTAAGTAAGAAAGGGTTGGCAAGGGCAAAAATAGCATCCATGCTATTAGAGGAAATAAAAAATAAAACACTTACTGCAATGATTTGTAGAGCCCCTGAGTTTTATGGGCCAAGAAACACACTGAGTGGTACAAATGCTACTATTTTTGACAACATAAAAAAGCATAAAAAATTACAAGTATTAATAAGTGAAAATACATTGCGAACCTTAATTTACACCCCAGATGCTGGCCGTGCAACTGCCCTCTTAGGAAATACGAATGATGCTTATAACCAAACCTGGCATTTACCATGTGATACCAATCGCTTGACTACAAAACAATTTATTGAGCTATGTTCGACAATAAATGGAACGGAATATAAATACAGTGTATTAAAAAAAGGTATGATAAGTATACTTGCCTTGTTTATTCCATTGCTCAAAGAATTAAAAGAATTGTTATACCAGTGGGAACAAGATTATATTTTCGATTGTACAAAATTCAACAATCGATTTCCAGATTTTAAGACCACCCTACTTGCAGACGGTATCACTGAAATTTTAAATGAATTAAAATAATCTTAAAACCAATCAATAGGTATAAAACGTGCAAATAGATATTTGCTCTAATCATTTTTTGTAACTTAAATTTGCAAATCAAAATTGTTTTTTACTATTGGATAATACTATTTTACTCAACGCTTATACCCATATTTGCCAAGCAAAAGCTATGGCAGCTATTTATGAAGCCAATCGAAGTATTTGCAAATATGTACACAGTACGAGTAGAGGGCACGAAGCCATACAATTGGCCACAGCTTATCATTTGCTACCCTGCGATTATGTGAGCCCCTATTACAGAGATGAAAGCATGATGCTTGGCATGGGATTTACTCCCTTTACCATGATGCTGCAATTACTAGCAAAGGGTGAAGATATTTTTACGGGAGGGCGCTCATACTATAACCACCCAAACTATAGAGGAGCTGGTAAACCAACTATCATACACCAAAGCAGTGCCACGGGTATGCAGGCAATACCCACAACTGGTGTAGCGCAGGGTCTAAAATATTTACAAAGTATACAATCACCCTTATACAAAATTGGTAGCAATGGAGAAAAACCTGTTGTTATATGCTCACTTGGCGATGCCTCTGTAACAGAAGGCGAGGTAAGTGAGGCTTTTCAGTTTGCAGCATTGCAGCAATTACCCATCATTTTTTTGGTACAAGACAATGATTGGGGTATTAGTGTAACTGCAGCAGAAGCTCGTACTTGTAATGCATACGAATTTATTGAAGGCTTTAAAGGCATTAAAAGAATAAGCATAGATGGCTCAAATTTTATAGAGAGTTATGATGCTATGCAGCAGGTAATAAATGATGTACGTGCAAATCAATGTCCATACTTGGTACACGCAAAAGTGCCGCTGCTAGGGCATCATACCAGTGGTGTGCGAAAAGATTTTTACAGAACAGATGAAGATTTGGAAAAGCACAATGCAGATGATCCGTATAAAAAATTACAACAGTATTTATTAGAAAAGGGGATTGAAAAAAATCTATTAACACAAATAGAAGAAGATGCATTTTCTTTTATTCAAACAGCATTTGATAAGGCTGTTGCAACAGCAGAACCAGACCCTGCCTCCGTTTCCAATCATGTTTTTGTGCCTACAAAAATTATGGAAGAACAAGGGGATCGTTCACCTGCAGATAAAGAAAAAGTATTGATGGTAGATGCTGCATTGTTTGCCATAAGAGAAATAATGGAAGATTATCCGGAAGCAGTTTTATATGGACAAGATGTAGGACGTAGGCTTGGCGGGGTTTTTAGAGAAGCAGCCACTCTAGCTGAGCAATTTGGAGACCATCGTGTTTTCAACACCGCCATTCAAGAAGCTTATATTATTGGTAGCACCGTAGGCATGAGTGCAGTAGGCGCAAAACCCATTGTAGAGGTACAATTTGCAGATTATATTTACCCGGGGTTAAACCAATTGGTAACAGAAATTTCTAAGAGTTGTTATTTAACTTGTGGTAAGTTTCCAATACAAACACTGATTCGTGTACCTATTGGTGCATACGGAGGAGGCGGGCCTTACCATAGCGGCAGTGTAGAAAGCACGCTGCTTACCATCAAAGGCATTAAAATAGTTTATCCTAGTTGTGCAGCCGATATGAAAGGCTTGATGAAAGCCGCTTTTTTGGACCCTAACCCTATTGTAATGCTTGAGCACAAAGGTTTGTATTGGAGTAAAGTGCCTGGCACAGAAGAAGCTAAAAATACAGAACCAACCAGAGATTATATTATACCACTTGGAAAAGGAAATATTGTTTTACATGCCAATGAAGAAAAAATAAACAATGGAGAAACCTGTTGTATTATTACCTATGGCATGGGTGTATATTGGGCAAAAGCCGCTGCCAAAAGTTTTATGGGGCAAATAGAAATTGTAGACCTAAGAACTTTATTCCCATTGGATGAAGAACTGGTTTTTGCCACTGTAAAAAAGCACGGAAAATGTTTGATACTTACAGAAGAGCAACAAAACAATTCTTTTGCAGAAGCGCTAGCTGGAAGGGTTTCCAAAGCATGTTTTAAAAATTTAGATTCTGCGGTAGACGTAATGGGGGCATTAAATTTACCTGCTGTACCTATGAATGTGCTATTAGAAAAAGAAATGCTGCCGAGCGCAGAAAAAGTTGTTGCAAGAATTCAAACACTTTTGAGTCAATAGTACTTAAATATTTCCTGGTAAAATTGAATACCCATTTTTTGTGCTAAAAAAGTTGCGAATGTTTGTGATTAACTTTTTCATAATAATAATTTTTTAGTTTAATTGTTTTATTTATTGACTAGCCAAAAGCAAAAAGATTTAATCGAGCAGAAAAAAAATTTTGTTAATGAAAATATTTTAAATCTATTAATGTTGCAAAAAAATCTTTAGGATTTTAATTCTATGTAAATTCCAGTTTATAAATAGAATCCTCTTTTATAAATCGGATAAATAAAAAACTACGTAACTATTTCAAAAAAATGAAAACATACCTCATCATTGGTGCATCATCAGGCATAGGATTACAATTGGCTACAACACTTGCTGCAGAAGGAAATAAAGTAATCGGCACTTTTAATAGTAATCCAATAGAAAATACAAATACAAACATATCCTATCATCCCTTGAATGTATTGGATGCGGTAATAGATTTTTCTTTTTTACCAGAAGTATTAGACGGTGTAGTCTATTGCCCCGGTAGCATCAATCTAAAACCATTTGCCAGAATAAAGCCCGAAGATTTTACAAACGATTTTAATTTACAAGTTGGAGGTTTGATAAAAGTTTTACAAGCTACACAACCAGCCCTTAAGAAAAGTGCATTTGCATCTGTGGTAGTTTTCTCTACCATTGCAGTACAAGTAGGGTTGCCATTTCATTCGCAAGTTTCTGCATCTAAAGGTGCTATAGAAGGTTTAACAAAAGCACTCTCTGCGGAGTGGGCTCCAAGTATAAGGGTAAATTGTATTGCGCCATCACTAACAGATACACCGCTTGCGGCACAATTATTAAATACCGAAGAAAAGAAGGCTGCCAATGCGCTTCGTCACCCATTAAAGAAAATAGGAACTGCAGCAGATATAGCTAATATGGCTTCGTTTTTATTGTCCGAAAAAGCAAGTTGGATTACAGGGCAAATCATGCATGTAGATGGAGGAATGAGTACGGTAAAGCTGTGAAGTTGGTTGAATGGTTGATTAGTTGGTTGAGAAGTACATTTGATATTGAAATGCTAAAAGTGTTTTGAAGTTTATGATGAAGAAAAATTGGTTGAATCGTTGAATGGTTGATTAGTTGATTGAGAAGTACATTTAATGTTGAAATGCTAAAAGTATTTTAAAGTTTATAATCAACTAATAATCTAATCAACTAATCAACCAACTACTATCAACCCATCCTTCATGTGCACAATCCGATCGCTCATATCGGCTAGCTCTTCATTGTGGGTTACAATCAAAAAAGTCTGTTGAAATTTGTCTCTCAATTCGATAAATAGTTTATGTAATTCTCTACCATTTGCACTATCCAAATTACCCGTGGGCTCATCTGCCATTACAATTGCAGGATCATTTATCAGTGCCCTTGCAACTGCTACTCTTTGTTGCTCACCGCCAGAAAGTTCGTGCGGTTTATTTTGCAGTCTTTCACCCAGTCCAAGTGTTTGTAACAATTCAGTTGCTTTTTTTTCTATATCTTTTTTCTTTTTTCCTGCTATCCATCCTGGTATACACACATTTTCCAATGCAGTAAATTCTGGCAATAAATGGTGAAATTGAAAAATAAAACCGATGTTATTGTTTCGAAATTTGGCTAGCTCATTATCCCTCAGCTTATCTATACGCTGCCCTTTTAAGAAAACCTGCCCCTTATCCGCTACATCCAAAGTGCCCAAAATATGGAGCAAGGTACTTTTTCCTGCGCCAGATGAACCCACAATACTAACTATTTCACCTTTTTGTATGTTTATATCTACTCCTTTCAAAACCTGTAGCTTCCCATAAAACTTTTCAATTTGCTTTGCTTCTAACATTTGCACAAAATAATTAAATATTATGAGTTTTTTTATAAAATAGAAAATTCCCATAAAACAGCTATAAAATTGGTATTTATTGCTGTTTTATGTAATTTATAACCTACTCAAAAACTATGTTAAAAAAAGACTTTTGGTTATTTCGTACGAAACTCTACATTTGCACAAAATTAAACAGTTAAGTACGATGTTTTGGACACTAGAACTTGCCTCTCATTTAGAAGATGCACCATGGCCGGCAACCAAAGATGAATTGATAGATTACAGTATCCGTAGTGGTGCTCCTATAGAAGTAATTGAAAATCTTCAAGAATTAGAAGACGAAGGCGATTTGTATGAAGGCCTCGAAGATATATGGCCCGATTACCCAAGTCAGGATGATTTTTTCTTTAACGAAGATGAATATTAATACGGTATTGAGTATTACGATAGTGTGTAAATAGCAAAGCCTTTCTTCAATGGAAAGGCTTTGCTATTTACCGTCTTAAAAAAAATAAAGAAAAAAAAAAAGAACAATCTCCTTTCAAAATAATATATACTATCTGCTCGATACTTACCACTCATTCCTCATTCCTCACTTCTCCATTTGCTCTATTACTGCACTTGTTACACCAGTATTAGAAAA
>JANMGS010000086.1:0-6386 GCA_031374745.1 Ferruginibacter sp.
GAAGACGCTGCCAGCGATGTAAGGGATAAAGTGGGCCAAGCAGCTCGTTCCCTACCCCAAGATATTGATGCAGCACCTGTTGTTACAAAATCCGATGCAAGCAGCGATTTTATTTTAATATTGGCCGTTCAAAGTCGCACAAAGGGCTTGTTGGAATTAAGTGATTATGCGGAGAATGTGTTGCAGCAGCAATTTCAAACCATTAACCAAGTAAGTTCTGTAAATATTTTTGGCCAGAAAAAATATGCGATGCGATTGTGGCTCAATCCAGATAAGATGGCCGCATTTGGCATTACCTTTAGTGATATTAGAACAGCCTTAAATACGGAAAATATAGATCTTCCCCCTGGTAAAATTTATGGCGATAATACCGAGCTTACCATTAAAACATTGGGCAGGCTCACATCCGAAAAAGAATTTAAGGATCTACTTATAAAGCAAGATGCCAATGGTATTATTCGACTGTCGGATGTTGCCAGGGTAGAAATTGGTCCGGAAACGCTTGAACAAAGCTGGAGATACAATGGTGTAAATGCGGTAGGACTTGTTATCATTCCACAACCTGGTGCAAATAATATTCAAATTGCAAATGATTTTTACAAGAAACTAGCTTCTATACAAAAATTAAACAAGGCAGATATAGAAATGAATGTGTTGCTAGATAACACAACCAATATACGTAAGTCTATAAGCGAAGTAGAAGAGACTTTGTTTATATCCTTTGGTTTTGTCGTATTGGTTATCTTTTTCTTTTTTAGAGATTGGCTTACCGCCATTCGCCCGTTGATAGATATTCCCATTTCCTTGGTGGCTACCTTTTTTATCATGTACATCTCGGGTTTTTCTATCAATATTCTCACATTGCTGGGCATAGTGTTGGCTACAGGGCTGGTGGTAGATGATGGTATTGTAGTTACAGAAAATATTTTTAGAAAATTAGAAGAAGGATTGCCCATAAAAAAAGCGGCATTGGAAGGTAGTAAAGAAATTTTCTTTGCGGTCATTTCTACCTCCATCACACTTGCCATTGTATTTTTGCCAGTTATATTTTTAGAAGGATTCATAGGACGATTGTTTAGGGAGTTTGGTATTACGCTTGCCGCAGCTGTACTTATTTCTGCATTTGTTTCGCTTACCATTACACCCGTACTCAATGTTGTTCTTCGAAGAAAAAAACCAGGCCACGGAAAGTTCTACATGAAAACCGAGCCCTTCTTTGCAGGCATGGAAAATGGATACAAGCGTTTGTTGTCATCCTTTTTAAAAGTACGATGGATGGCATGGGTTATTATTGCTATTTGTGCAGGTATTATTTACTTTATCATGGGAACCCTACAAAGTGAAATTGCACCACTGGAGGACAGGAGCAGCGTACGTTTTAGTGTAACGGCACAAGAAGGAACAAGCTATTATAAAATGCAACAAATAGCAGATGATGTTTCCAGTTATTTATACGATTCGGTACCCGAAAGAGATTTTGTTTTTGCTCGAACACCTGCAGGCGCCATCAACTCCTCGCAACCAAGGCTTGCACTGGTACCTCCGGGCGATCGTACAAGAAGCCAAGATCAAATAGCTACTGACCTCAACAAAAAAATGGGTAGGTTTAATGAAGCAAAAGTATTTGCCATTCAAGAGCAAACCATTGCAGTGGGTTTAGGCTCTAGGGGAAGTTTGCCTGTACAATTTATTTTGCAAAATCAAGATATAGAAAAAATGAAGGATATCATTCCTAAGTTTTTAGACGAAGCAAAAAAAGACAAAACTTTTTCTAATGTAGATGCCAATTTGAAATTTAATAAACCCGAAGTAGATATTACGGTAGATCGAATGAAGGTGAAAGATTTGGGACTCTCCTCGCAAGATGTAGCCAGTACCATACAAGCGGCTTTTAGCGGCGGTAGGTTGGCTTATTTTCTTAGAGATGGGCACCAATATTCTGTCATTGCACAAGTAGAAAGAACAGATAGAAATAAGCCAGATGATATTTCTAAATTGTATGTGCGAAACAACAAAGGGCAAAGCATACCTTTAAGTGCGGTAGTAAAATTAGAAGAAAGCAGCAGCCCGCCTACATTGTTTCATTACAATCGTTATAAGTCAGCAACTATTTCGGCATCATTGGCAGAGGGTAAAACAATTGGTGATGGTATAAAAGCGATGCAAGCCATTTCCAAAAAATTGTTAGACGAAAGTTACCAGACGGCGCTCTCTGGCCCGTCTAGAGATTATGTGGAAAGCTCTTCCAATATTGCATTTGCATTTATACTGGCACTCATACTTATTTATTTGGTGTTGGCTGCACAGTTCGAAAGCTTTATAGATCCATTCACCATCATGCTCACCGTGCCCTTGGCATTGGCGGGCGCTTTATTGAGCTTATGGTTATTTGGCCAAACGCTCAATATTTTTTCCGAAATTGGAATGATCATGCTTATTGGACTTGTTACAAAAAATGGTATTCTTATAGTGGAGTTCGCAAACAAAAAAAGAGAGCAGGGCATGTCTAAACTGCAAGCAGTAATAGAAGCATCCAAACAACGATTGAGGCCGATATTGATGACGAGCCTTGCAACATCTTTTGGGGCACTGCCCATTGCATTGAGTTTGGGTGCATCTGCAGCAAGCCGAGTACCATTGGGAATTGTAGTGGTTGGTGGACTAATTTTTTCACTGATACTTACACTCTTTGTTATACCGGCAGTGTATACATTTTTGAGTGGAAAAAATAAACACCAGCCTTCAAAAGTGGGTATATTGGATTAGAAGAAATGGGGGCAATTGTTCCGGCTACTTGCCTGCCGGCAGGCAATGTCATTAAGTTCAGGGTTGTCAGACAGAGGCTGCCTTTGTCGGCAGACAGGCTTGTTGAAGTCGGTGTTTTAAAAACGTTAAGTAAATTCGGTTTCGACAAGCTGCTAATGAAATGTATTGTAAAAAGTTTAGGTTCAAATTATTAGAGTGTCAGCCTGAGCCTGTCGAAGGCGGGTTTGAAGAAGCACATCGGCTTCGACAAGCTCAGCCTGACACTACAACAGTAACGAACTTTTGTCATTTGCAACCTGTCCCTATTTTAGTAGGGAAGAGCTTAAAATTTATTTTATCCACAGGATGCTATGCATGAGTGCCTCAACCTGATAACTTCGTTTCTTAACTTAATGACATTGTCCGGCATCCGATCAATAGTAGTTTTTTTTTCGACAGTTATCATAGTGAAATAATAGACCTTTATAAATTTTTAGAATGCAGAAAAAAATATTTTTAGTAATTGGATTGATGGCTACTTTTTGTTGCCATGCGCAACAAGCGTTGCAGTTGCAAACAGCCATAGACCTCGCCCTTAAAAACAGCCTGGATATTACCATTGTACAAAACAATATCGAAGCGGCTGCTATCCTCAATAGCAATGGCGTAGCAGGCGGATTGCCTATTGTTACCTCTACCATTACCGACAATGAACAACTAACCAGTGTAAACCAAAAATTAAACACCGGCACCATCATACAACGAAACAATGCTGCAGCCAATAATCTGAATGCAAATGTAAGCGGCAGCATATTGCTGTATAATGGAAAGCGAGTGGTAGCTACAAAAAAAAGATTGGAGCAGTTAGAAACACAAAGCAAGCATCGGCTCAATAGCCAAATGCAAAATATTATTGCAGATGTGAGCACGGCTTATTACGATGTAGTGCGGCAGCAACACTATGTTAAAACAATCGATAAATCTATTGAAGCCTCTAACCAACAACTCAGTATTGTAAAAACAAGGCAAAGCGTGGGCCTAGCAAACAATGCCGATCTTTTTCAGGCACAAATAGATTTAAATGCACTGCTGCAAAGCAAGGAATCGCAACAATTAATCGTGCAACAAGCCAAAACAGCCTTGTTGCGTTTACTTACCGCCAAGCCCGATTCTGCCATTCAAATAATGGACAGCATTGTAGTGGATAAAAATATTTCTTTGACAACCGTTCAAGATAATATAGCTAAAAACCCCGATGTAGTTGTATCAGAAGATCAAATTAAAATAAATGAATTGATTGTAAAAGAAACCTCGGCACTTCGTTATCCATCCGTTCGAGCGGTTACAGGATATAATTTCAATAGAAACCAGGCAGCAGCAGGACAGTTATTGCTCAATCAAAACTATGGTCCAACAGCGGGTGTTTCGGTTGCAATACCCATATTTAATGGAGGTGTTTTTCGCAAGCAATTGCAAGTAGCCAATATTGATTTAAAGAATGCTACTGTACAAAAGCAAATAATATTGAGAGACTACCAAGCCAGGGCCGCCAGTTTATACCAATCCTATGTATCGGGTATTAAGCAATTGGAAACCGAGCAAGAAAATTACAAATTAACAGCACAATTATTGGACTTGGTTTTACAGCGTTTTCAATTAAAACAAGCCACCATCGTAGAAGTAAAAAATGCACAACAAAGTTTTGAACAATCTGGCTTTAGGTTGGTAAATATAAATTTTGCAGCCAAGGTTGCGGAGATAGAGTTGAAGCGATTGGGGGGGTAGGCAGTTGGCAGTGGGCAGTTGGCAAGGGGCAGTTGGCAGTTGGCAGTTGGTAGAATGCATTACCGCTTATTCTTTTACATTGCCAGACTGCCAGCTTGGCGCAGGTATGTAAGCAACCTATCTCTAGAATCCTAGCGCAGATATGCAGCCTAGCCCTGTGCGGTGGCGTATCTGTGCGGCCCTATTTAAAGTAAAAATTTTTTAATTCTAAACCCAATCAACTGCCTATTTTTTGTAAATTTACTCATGAGCAAAAAATATAAATTTACAGACAATAGCAAACTATATTTTGTAAGTTTTGCAGTGACTAACTGGATAGATCTATTTATTCGAGATGTATACAGAAATATTTTATTGGACAGCATAAAACATTGCCAAGCCACAAAAGATTTAGAGCTATACGGTTGGTGTTTAATGACAAGTCATGTACATTTAATAATTGGCTCTAGCGGAAATGCTATGAGTAATATAATGCGAGATTTAAAAAGGCATACATCGGAAGAACTGCATAAAGCCATTGCAAATAATAAAACAGAAAGTAGAAGAGAATGGCTGCTTTGGCTTATGGAAAGTGGAGCAAAGAAAACAAGCAAAGATGCCAAGTTTCAATTGTGGCAGGCAGAAAATCATCCGATAGAATTGGCTACACAAAAAATTGCTTGGCAAAAATTAGACTATACCCATTACAACCCAGTAGAAGCTGGTTTTGTAAAACGTGCAACTGATTGGAAATACAGTAGCGCTATAGATTATGCTGGCGGCAAAGGATTGTTGGATGTAATTTTATTGGACCCGATGATTGTGTAAATTTTTTAATTTTTTTATTATGTGTTTAAAGGATTTCTTTTACAGCGGCACAGAAAGCTAACACACATTGGCTAGACCTCATTTCTGCGCCAGAGATACTTTTTTTAATTTGAAAGTATCATGCGAAAGTTTTCAAAAAATAGGTGACTTACATACATGCGCCAGTTGGGGTATCTGTGCGGCCCTAAATAAAGCAATAATTTTTTATTCATAAAACATAACAACAACCTATTTTTTGTAAATTTACTTACCCAGACTGGCGCAGGTATGTAAGCAACCTATCTCTAGAATCCTAGCGCAGATATGCCCCCAGACTGGCGCAGGTATGTAAGCAACCTATCTCTAGAATCCTAGCGCAGATATGCAGCCTAGCCCTGTACGGTGGCGTATCTGTGCGGCCCTATTTAAAGTAAAAATTTTTTAATTCTAAACCCCTAGCCTAGCGCAGGTATCTAAGTAACCTTTCTCTTGAATCCTAGCGCTGATATGCAGCCTAGCCCTGTGTGGTGGCGTATCTGTGCGGCCCTAAATAAAGCAATAATTTTCTGCCATAGACGGTCGCATTACGCCTAACGCTCCTAATTCCTCATTCCTAATTCCTCATTCCTTTGTACGCACTTTCAACAAATGTTTTATCTGATTTGCCTTGTGCAACAGTTCTTGTGGTTCGCTGCTTAAAATGGTTACATGACCCATTTTTCTGCCTGGCTTGGTTTGTTTTTTTCCATAAATATGTACAAATACATTGTCCATACCTAGCAACTCTTCCAAACCTTCGTAATGCGCATCACCCGTGTGGCCTTCTTCGCCTACAAGATTAACAATGGCTGCTGGTAAAATATGATCGGGATTGCCCAATGGATAATTGAGCAGAACCCTCCAAAGCATATCAAATTGGGAACTGTAGCAGGCTTCAATGCTGTGATGGCCACTATTGTGTACACGTGGGGCAGTTTCATTCACCCTAATATTGTCATCATAGTCTGCAAATAATTCTACTGCAAATATGCCCGGGCTCTTTAATTCTTTCACCACTTTTATTGCAACAG
>JANMGS010000114.1:0-10589 GCA_031374745.1 Ferruginibacter sp.
TTGCTTGGATATTGGGCTGGTAAACTGCCCAAGCCCCCTAAATCCCCCGAAGGGGGACTTTAGTTTTCAATACTTTAATGTTCTTTTAAATTATTGAAAAGTGGCTCCTCTCTTGCCTGTCCCGATTTTTCGGGAGAGAGGCGGGGGTGAGGTTTTGTTAGAGAGCTGAAGAACCTTGATTGGGCTTCAGTGGCAAGTTTATCCTGAGTTTATCGAAGGGCTCCGTTCAAATTCAATTTTTCAACCTGCCTGCCGGCTAAGGCAAGTTTAGCTTTTATTATGCATTAGATTATGTAACTTTAATGAATGAAAATGGATAAACCCATATTAGCAAAACGAATTTTTTGGGATACTAATTTTGAAAATTTAGATTATGATAAAAATTACCGCTCAATAATTGAGCGTGTGTTTGATAGAGGAGATATTGATGATATAAGACAAGTTAGAAGATATTATGGGGATGAAAAAGTAATAGAAGTACTTACAACAGCTAAATACTTGTTTGATGAAACGATCCATTTTTGCTCAGGTCTATTTGAAATCCCAAAAGAAAATTTTAGATGTTACATTTTGAAACTGTCAAACCCGACACCTTCTCTTTATTAAAAGAATTGATGGCAATTGATGGACTAAAACAATTCAATTTGGTAGGAGGTACTGCTTTGTCACTTCAATTGGGTCACAGGATTTCCCTTGATTTAGATTTGTTTTCACACACTTATTTTGAAAATGAAAGGATCATTGAGGTTTTGTATAAACATTTTGATTCAAGGTTTCAATTGATTTCTACCTTGCGAAATAAGCTAGGTGTTTTTTGTTTTATTGATGAAGTTAAAGTTGATATTTGTAGACATGATGGTAAATTAATTGGAAATATTTTTGAGGAAGAAGGTATAAGAATGTGGGAAATAAAAGAAATTGCGGCTTCTAAAGTAAATGCAATTTCTAGAAGAGCAACTAAAAAAGATTTTTGGGATATTAATGAATTACTTAATCTTTTTACAATTGAAGAAATAGCTGGTTTTTATAGAGAAAAATACAATCCAATGCTAGCTATTGGTGTAGCAAGAATGGTTACATATTTTGATGAAGCAGAAGAATCGGATACGCCTAATTGCTTAAAAGGTAAAACTTGGGAAATGATTAAAAAAGAAATTTTTAAAAAAATAAATAATAATTCAAAATAAAATTATCATGCAATACGGCGATTTCTACTACCCAACCCCCACCAACGAACCTGTTCTTTCTTATGGCAAAGGATCAAAAGAAAAACTAGCGCTAAAAGCAGTTTTAAAAGAACTAAAAGCAAGTAAAATTGATGTGCCCATGTATATTGGTGCAGATGAAGTACGCACTGGCAAAACGGTAACCATGCACCCGCCACACGAGCACAAACATGTGCTGGGGCATTTTCATGTAGGCGATGCTAGCCATGTAAAAAAAGCAATAGCAGCCGCTTTAAAAGCAAAAGATAAGTGGGCGAATATGAGCTGGGAAAATCGTGCAAATATTTTCTTAAAAGCAGCCGATTTATTGGCAACAAAATACCGACCATATATCAATGCAACCACCATGCTTGGGCAAAGCAAGAACGCCATGCAAGCAGAAATAGATGCAGCTTGTGAGTTGATAGATTTCTTGCGTTTCAATGTACATTTTTTGAGTGATATTTATCGCCAGCAACCCATCAGTGGCCCGGGCATTTACAATCGATTAGAGTATCGCCCATTGGAAGGCTTTGTATTTGCACTCACGCCGTTTAATTTTACAGCCATTGGAGGAAACTTACCTACGAGTGCTGCCATGTGCGGCAATGTGGTGGTATGGAAATGTGCCAATACCCAGGTATACAGTGCACAAATGTTTATGAGGGTATTACAAGAGGCAGGCTTGCCAGCTGGTGTCATCAACCTTGTTTTTATAGATGGCCCTACCATTGGAGAAGTAGTTTTCAATCATCCCGAATTTGCCGGATTACATTTTACAGGAAGTACAGGCGTATTTAATAAAATGTGGGAGACCATAGGAAAGAATACGCCGATATACAAATCTTACCCACGCATTGTAGGCGAAACGGGCGGTAAGGATTTTGTAATAGCTCATAAGAGTGCCAATGTAGATGCAGTCGTAACTGCACTTGCAAGAGGAGGATTTGAATACCAAGGTCAAAAATGCAGTGCAGCCAGCCGTGCATACATACCAAGCAATATGGCTGCAGAGGTAAAAAAGAAATTGGTAGAAATGGTAAAGAGTATGAAAATGGGAACAGTAGAAAACTTTACCAATTTTATTAATGCAGTAATAGATGAAAAGAGTTTCGATAAATTGGAAGGATACATTAAAAATGTAAGAAAGCGTGATAGCGGCGCTAAAATTTGGGTAGGCGGCAAGTGCGATAAAACCGAAGGATATTTTATTGAACCAACTATCATTGAAGCTGGCAATCCAAATTATGTAACCATGTGTGAAGAATTATTTGGCCCCGTACTTACTATTTATATCTACGACGAAAATAAATATGAAGAAACCTTGAAACTAGTGGACAGTACATCTCCTTATGCACTTACGGGTGCAGTGCTTGCACAGGATAGATACGCTGTGGAACTTGCGGTAAATAAGCTACGAAACAGCGCTGGTAATTTTTACATAAACGACAAACCTACGGGAGCAGTTGTAGGCCAACAACCTTTTGGTGGTGCTAGGGCAAGTGGTACCAACGATAAAGCTGGTTCTATGCTCAATTTGTATCGTTGGCTAAGTGCTCGTACTATTAAAGAAACATTTGTGCCGCCGGTAGATTATGGGTATACGTTTATGGAAGAGGCTTAATGAAAAGAAAATTTTAATCATAAAAAAAGGATTCCGAGTAAAGGAATCCTTTTTTATTGCATTTTTTTAGTTTTTAAAAACAACTAATCGTATTTGCTTCTTTTTTTTTTGTGGCCACTATTATTGTCGTTCATAATTTTTTAATATCTAATTTGTTTTCTTTTTATATTATTCATCCAACAATTTTACTTGTATCTCCCAAGATGCTGGGCGAAAAAGTTCTACTTCTATAGAATGTGTACCAAATTGGATGATAGCTCTAAAAGGAAAGGTAGGGCTTACCAATGTTGATATAGCCTGAGTAGGTGATTTTGTTTTACTCTCGTTGGTAAAGTTTCCCGACGTTACATTTACACTAGTAACAGGTTGTGGAACGGTTTGTACATAATTTTTAAACCGGTTTTTAGGCTCAGATATGATTAATATTTGAGTGGTGCTACTTCTCTGTTCTTTAATACTTACATCTGTAACACCATTCGATTTGTAATGTAATATAAAAGGCTTTTCAAAATCACCTTGGTATTCGTTTTTTACCCAATAGCCAGTTAAAACACTGTCTTCAGCGTTTGCTTTTTTATATCGAAAAACGCCTTTCCCATCCATATATCCCTTCTTGAAATTGCCAACATAATTATCGCCGTTTTTATAAGTATAAATACCTTCTCCGTCAGGGTATCCACTTTTAAAATTTCCTTCATAGGTATCAATGCCTACCGCTTTTCCTGCACCATTGGCCTTGTCTTTCTTACATTCACCGGCATAAGTACCTTTTAAGGATTCCAATAAAACTTCACAAGGATTTTGTGCGGTTGCATTAAATAAACCCAAACAACAAATTGTACCAATTGTAAGTTGTTTGAAAATTGCTTCTAATTTCATAAAGGTCTTTTTTTATAGGTGATTTTTTTAAAAGATAGAGAAAGTCTGTTTTCTTATTTCTGGAGGATAAAAATAGTGTTTATTTTTTTATAATATCTAAATTAATTGAAATAAAAGATTTTATCTTTAAGGAATTTGTTACATCGGTTCAATTGTTTTCTATTTTTTTTTTAATTTTTAGTATTACTTTATCTGGCCTTAGTGTTATTAATGGGTTCATTATTGGCAGAGTAGTTGTAGGTGCTATTGTAAATTCTTTCAAAAATAAATACAAGAAAAAACTCATTTCTGCCATGGCAAAATTATTGCCAATACACATTCTTGGTCCTGCACCAAATGGAAAATAGTTATTGGATTTCACCATTTTTGGATCATCTAAAAACCTATCGGGATTAAATTTGGTTGCTTCTTTCCATAGTTTCTCCTCTCTATGCAATCCAAAAAAGAAAGGAATGATGATGGTTTTCTTTGGGTAAGATATACCCTCAAATTCATCGTCATCCAATGCCACTCTTTCCGTCATCCATGCAGCGGGGTATAGGCGCATACCCTCGTGTATGGTAGCCTTTAAAAATTCATTTTGCATACATTCTTGTATGCTTATGGTTGCAATAGATTTTAATAGTTTTTCATGCTCATTTTTATTATTGGCTATAAGGTATAATATCCACGACAGTGAATTGGCGGTTGTTTCATGGCCAGCAAATATTAAAATCAATAATTCATCAGTAATCTGTTCATCAGTCATTGATTCTCCAGTATCTTCATATTTGCTATTCAACAGCATATCCAATAAATCTGTAAATTCTTTATCGCTGCATCTTCTTTCTTGTATGATATCTGCAAATATGCTCCTTACTCTTTTAGCTTTTTTTAGGTGCATTTTTTCTTCTCTTGTTATTGGATAAAAAATTCTATGCAAAGGTTTGTTTACATCTTTCAGTAAAAAGGTTTGAATCTCACTAAAGATTGTGCTCATTTCTTCCATAATTTCGGAAGAAATATGAATGTCAAACAATGATTTTATAAGTATATCAAAGGAAAGTTTGTGCACAATAGGGTAAACATCAATATCAGGCCCAGTTGGAAATGTTGTAAGAAAATCATTGATTGATTTTACAACGATTGCAAACAATCCCTCTATTTTGTTTTTATGAAAAGCAGGTTGTATCAATCTTCGCTGCTTAAGCCAATATTGCCCGTTGGAAAAAAGTAGCCCCTTGCCAAAAAACTTCACGGCACGTTCTGTTGCCAATTCAGATTTTTGGTAATTTTTATGGTTTTCTTTTAAAATATAATGTATAAATCTTGGGTTTTTTGTAAGAATTATTTTTCTATTTATACCCAACGAAGCTGAATAGGTTTCTGCATAACGAGTCATGCTTTTGCTGATAAAAGCAATAGGGTCTTCTAAAAATGCTTTTGAGTTTGTGGTCGTCTCAAACAATGAATAGCCCTTTGGTAAATTATACTTCTTCTTTTTTGAAGGCATGAATAATATTTGTGTACAAAATTAATTGCATTTTGGTCAAAAAAAGAGAAACATTGTCGCAAGGGTTGTCGCACGGCTTGTCGCACGGGTTGTCAACCTTTATTGGAAATTTTAAATTAAATATATAGTAGGAAGGTTGACAACCCTATTTGGAAATTTTGAATTAAATATATATTGGAAAGGTTGACAATCCTAATGATTGAAAGCAGTTATATTGTAGCTATTTTATGCTTTTTCATTTTGGCGAAATGGAAATATGACTATAAATATTTATAAACCTTTGTTATAGAAATAAAATATAAATAACTTTACAGCATGCAACTTCTTCTTTCAAACGTACAATTACAACTTATTATTAATCGGCTTGCACAGCAGTTAATAGAAAATGACGACAACATTGCTGATACCATTTTTATTGGCTTGCAACCCCGTGGTGTATATGTAAGCGATAGGATCATTGAGCAAATAAAATTACTTTGTCCTTCCGAAGAGATAAAATATGGATTGCTTGATATAACTTTTTATAGAGATGATGTACGTACCGAAATACACGTACCAAATAAGACAGAAATACCTTTTTCTATAGATGGAAAAAAAGTTGTTTTGATAGACGATGTTTTGTACACTGGCAGAACCATTCGTGCTGCATTGGATGCACTGCAAGATTTTGGGAGGCCACAAAAAGTAGAATTATGCGTGTTGATAAACAGAAGATTTGATAGAGAACTGCCTATACAACCAGACTATTGTGGTAAAGTGATAGATGGCAACAATAATCAAAAAGTAAAAGTAGATAAGGAAAAGGGAGAAGTAATCATTTATTAAAGAGGAAAGAATTCTTTTTTCAGGATTCTGTATTATTAATTTTTCTAAGAGTGCTTGTAAAAGAATTTTTATCTTCATCACTAAATATTAATATTTTCCCATAATTTCGCTCCTTAATGCAACTATCTACAAAACACCTAATAGGCATTAAAGAACTTTCTAAGGAAGATATTTCCCTTATTTTACAAACCACCCAACAATTCAAAGACGTATTACAGCGACCTGTAAAAAAAGTTCCCTCCTTGAGAGATGTTACCATCGTTAATCTTTTTTACGAAAACAGCACCCGTACCCGCATTTCATTTGAGCTTGCCGAAAAGCGATTGGGCGCCGATACAATAAATTTTAGCGCATCTGGTTCTTCTGCAGCCAAAGGTGAAACCCTATTGGACACCGTAAATAATATCTTAAGCATGAAAGTAGATATGGTGGTCATGCGCCATCATGCAAGTGGAGCAGCGCATTTTTTAGCGGAGCATTTGCCTACTACAGCTATTATAAATGCAGGTGATGGCACCAATGAACATCCTACACAAGCTTTGTTGGATGCATTTTCTATGCAAGAAAAAATAGGAACATTAGAAGGTAAGAAAATAGTATTGGTGGGAGATATCATGCACTCACGTGTTGCACTAAGTAATATTTATTTGCTCAAAAAAATGGGCGCAGAAGTAATGGTGTCCGGCCCTCCAACGCTTATTCCAAAATACATTGAAGCAGCTTTGGGGGTGAAGGTAGAATACAATCTTAAAAAGGCATTGCAATGGTGCGATGTGGCAAATATCTTGCGCATACAATTAGAGCGGCAAAAGAAAGTGCTATTTTCCACCTTACGGGAATACAATCTGGCTTATGGAGTATCTACAAAATTATTAGATAGTTTAGGCAAAGAAATAGTAATTATGCACCCGGGTCCGATAAACCGTGGTGTAGAAATAGACAGCGATGTGGCAGATGGCAATAACTCCATCATTTTGCAACAAGTAGAAAACGGGGTGGCCGTTCGTATGGCTGCATTGTATTTGCTTGCAGAAAGAAACTAATTTGTAATTAAATTTATTTATTGATGAAAATCTGTCTTTTCCCCGGAACCTTCGACCCTGTTACATTAGGCCATACCGATATTATAGATCGTGCCTTGCCTTTATTCGATAAAATTGTAATCGGTATTGGTAGAAATATTAACAAGCAACCCATGTTCAGCGATGAGCAACGTATAGATTGGCTCAATGAAATTTATGAAGATAACGATAAGGTAGAAGCAGTTTTGTACGATGGGCTTACGGTGAATTGTTGCAAAGAAATAGGAGCAGAATTTATTTTACGTGGTATCAGATACGTAAATGATTTTGAATACGAAAAAGCTATTGCAGATATGAACAGGAGTATTGCAGGAAATATTGAAACGATATTTCTTACTTGCTTACCACAATTTACATCGGTTGCTTCCACCTTGGTAAGAGATGTATTAAGAAATGGGGGAGATGTAAGTAAATTTCTTCCAAAAGCAGTAAACAAAACCATCAAAAAAAACTTTAAAAGTGTCAAATAATCCTATCTGGTTCAAAAAAGATATTACGGTTGATGATATTCCTTTCACAGGAAAAACCATGGGTACCCATCTTGGGATGCAATGGGTAGAAATAGGTGCCGATTTTTTAAAAATGAGCATGCCTGTAGATGAGCGTACCATACAGCCATATGGATTATTGCACGGTGGAGCAAGTTGTGCATTGGCCGAAACGGTTGGTAGCATCGCTTCTGCACTTGTAATAGACCAATCAAAATTTATTTGCGTGGGCTTAGAAATAAATGCCAATCATATACGTGGCGTAAAGCAAGGTCTTGTAATAGCCACAGCCACCCGCTTACATCTTGGCAGTAGCACACATGTATGGGATATAAAATTACACGATGAAAATGAAAAGCTGGTTTGTGTAAGTAGACTTACCGTAGCTATTTTGGCAAAAAGGTAAAATTTTTTTTACATCTAAATTCGCTCACATAAACAAAATTTTAAATCTAAGTAACCAATCTAAAATCTCACATCTAAAATCTTGTATCTAATATCTCACATCTCACATCTATCATGGCGTATCAAAAAACACCGTCATTATATCTTTAATATTCTTGTACGTATTTGCCATGGGCTCTTTAATATTTCTGGTAGATACCCATTTTACTTCTTCAATATCTTCTTCCTTTTGTGGTACTGTTTTTTTTGTACCAGCACTGGTAAAATAAAACCAATGGCTTATTTTTAAAATGTCCTTACCGTTTTCTTTGTAAATATGGTAGGTTTCGCCCACTTTTTTGTGAAGTGTTAGTTGTTCCAACCCAGTTTCTTCTTCAATCTCTCTTGCTGCACATTGCTCAATGGTTTCTCCCTCTTCTAGTTTGCCTTTGGGTAAATCCCATTTGCCTCTTCTAAAAATAAAGAGAATGGCTTTATCGTCATTTTGTACAATACCACCACCAGCTTCTATTATTTCAAATTGTTTAAAAAAAGATGATTTTAATTTTTCAAAATCAGTTTGTAAAACAATAGCAGCCTTTTTATCTGCTTGTTTCAAATCTGTTAAAATAGCTATAGCATCAATTTTTTTCTTTTTAGTTATATAGATTATATCAGATTGAACTATTTTTTTTTCTAATTGTTCTGTAAGTTTATCTGTGAGGTAGATTGGCTTTTCATCAACGTATATCTTTAGTACCATAGGTGTAATTTATTTTGTAAAAATATACTAACTATCTTACAATTGTTTATCTATGCGTTATCTTTAAAATAATTATACACTTTATAAAAAATTATTTACTTCAAAGTGGCATCAAAAATTCGAATTATGTACACTCCTGCTGAGATGTAGCAATAAAATTGGAATTTTTAGTAGTATTTGTTCATATGTAAGTTTTTTTTCCTACTTTTGCAATCCCAAAATAGTTCTTTTGAATAATCCCTGTGTAAAAATAGGGATTGGGAGTATCTCCATAAGGCGATACGTTATCACCAAAAAAATAAAATATGGCTAAAGAAATTACTGGCTATGTAAAACTCCAATGTAAAGGAGGACAAGCCAACCCCGCACCGCCAATTGGGCCTGCGTTAGGTTCTAAGGGTATCAACATCATGGAATTCTGTAAGCAATTCAATGCACGTACCCAAGACAAACCTGGTAAAGTATTACCAGTTCTCATCACAGTTTATGGTGACAAATCTTTCGAGTTTGTAATTAAAACTCCTCCTGCTCCAGTACAATTAATGGAAGCTGCTAAGATTACTAGTGGTTCCAAAGAGCCAAACCGTGTAAAGGTTGGTAAAGTAACTTGGGAGCAAGTAGAAGAAATTGCAAAGGATAAAATGCCTGATTTAAATGCCTTTACGCTTAATAGCGCAATGAGCATGGTAGCAGGTACTGCTCGTAGCATGGGTTTAACTGTAGAAGGTAAAGCTCCTTGGGAAAATTAACTGTCACCTGTCCCGATTTTTCGGGAACCACAAAACTTTTTAAAAAATGATTACTAAAAAAAGAAAATTAGCAAATGCTAAGGTTGACGCTAACAAAGCTTATACCCTAAAAGAAGCATCTGCTCTAGTAAAAGATATTAACACAACAAAATTTGATAGCTCTGTAGATTTACACGTACGTTTAGGTGTAGATCCTAAAAAAGCTGATCAAGCAATTCGTGGTACGGTTTCGTTGCCACATGGTACTGGTAAAACTAAATCTGTTTTGGTACTTTGTACACCAGATAAAGAAGCAGAAGCTACAGCAGCTGGTGCTGACTTCGTTGGATTAGACGAATTTATTGCCAAAATAGAAGGTGGTTGGACAGACGTAGACGTTATTGTAGCTACCCCATCGGTTATGCCTAAAATGGGTAAACTGGGTAAAGTACTAGGACCACGTAATCTTATGCCAAACCCAAAAACAGGAACAGTAACAAACGATGTTGCTGGAGCTGTAAAAGATTTGAAAGGTGGTAAAATTGCATTTAAAGTAGATAAAGCAGGTATCATACATGCATCTATTGGTCGTGTAAGTTTCGCACCAGAAAAATTAGTAGAAAATTCAATGGAGTTTATCAATGCGCTAATTAAATTGAAACCAGCTACTAGCAAAGGTACCTACCTTAAAGGTGTAAGCATGGCAAGCTCTATGAGCCCAGGTATATTGGTTGATACTAAATCTGTTCAAAACTAAATTGCCCTTGCCTGTAGGCTGGGGATTTAAAAAATAATTGAAATGACAAAACAAGAAAAAAATGATGTGATAGAAGTGCTGAAAGGCAAGTTCTCTCAATATAGCAACTTTTACATAACTGATACAGAAAGTCTTTCTGTAGCGCAAATAAGCACACTACGTAGCCATTGTTTTGATAAGCAAGTGGAAATGAAAGTGGCTAAGAATACGTTGATTAAAAAAGCATTGGAAAGCATTGATGCTGAAAAATATGCAGGTGTATTTGATTCTTTGCATAAAGTAACTGCTTTAATGTTCAGCGAAAATCCAAAAGATCCGGCTGTTATTCTTGCAGGTTTCCGTAAAGCAAACAACAACGAAAA
>JANMGS010000172.1:0-15311 GCA_031374745.1 Ferruginibacter sp.
GGATGGTTTGGAAAATAAATGGCCGTAGCACCAAAAAAAGTAGGGGAAGTATGTGTAAGAAAAATGATTAAGGGCCGAATGATTATCGTACCTGGCACTTTAGCAAAATTGGTATCCATTTTTATTCGTGCCATACCTAAAAGGTGGGCAGCAGCTATTTACCATAAGTTAGGATAGATAAAAAGGAAGTCTATACTTCTTAAAAATAGATTTACGATGAGTTTATATTTGGCTGTTAAATTAATTATTTATAAAAATGAACCGTCTATAGAAACCACTTCATTTTATTAATAGTAAAACCCATTATTTATTGCTACGAAAGCAATAAATAAACTTAGCAAAAAAAAATCCAATTTCTATAAATTTTTAAAAAGCAAATTGAATGTGCGTTCAATAAATGTATGAATAATGTAAATTTTTAATTTGATTGTGTAAGGTAAAAAATTTATAAATAAACAACTTTGTAAAATAGATAACTATTGCCAAAAAATTATAATGAATACCATTTACATCATTTCTTCCAGTATTAGACCAGACCGAAAAAGTCATAATGTGGCGGAGTATTTTAAAAATTATTTAATAGAAAACAAATTGGCATTAGCTGAAATTATCGACTTAAAGGAATATAATTTTCCATTGTTTGATAAAAAATTGAGCGAACAAAGCGATCCACTTCCCAACGTTATCGAATTTGCAGAAAAAATAAAATCTTCTGCAGGAATTATAATTGTAACACCAGAATATAATGGTGGAATACCGGCAAGTTTAAAAAATGCCATTGATTTACTATATGAAGAATGGAGACACAAACCTATAGGTATCGTTACAGTCTCTTCTGGTCCATTTGCAGGTTCACAAGTTGTAATAGCGCTTCAGTTTACACTCTGGAAAATGAAAGCATGGACAATAACCGAAATATTTTCTGTACCAAAAGTACAAGATGCATATGATGAAGATGGCAATGCTACTGATAAAGATGCTACAGATAAATTAACAGAAGTTTTTGTAAAAGAACTACTATGGTGTATTGCAGCAGATAAGAAAAAATAAATATTGCCACAAAATAAAGCGATTTCAACTATTATAAAAATATTTTTATGCCAATACAAACAACGAATCCTACTACCAATGAAGTAGTAAAATCATTTGAAGAAATAGATGACAAAACCCTAGATGAGGCAGTAGCTCAAGCAGATAAAGCATATAAATCATGGAGAAAGACCAGCTATGAAGAGCGTGCAAATTTATTGCACAAGGTTGCAACAATATTAAGAGAAAAAAAAGAGACATTATCAAAATTGATTACATTGGAAATGGGAAAACCCATTGCCCAAGCTGTTGGAGAAATAGAATTTAGTGCAGATATATTTGATTATTATGCAGATAATGCAGCAGACTTTCTTGCAGATAAAGAACTACATCCAAAGCTAGGAAAAGCATTTATTCGCTCTAGCCCGATCGGTGTATTACTTGGAGTACAACCTTGGAATTTTCCATTTTACCAAGTGGCACGTTTTGCTGCCCCCAATATAATGGTGGGTAATACCATTTTACTAAAACATGCATCAATAGTGCCGCAGTGTGCTATCGCTATTGAAAATTTGTTTAGAGAAGCTGGTGCCGAACATGGAATTTATACAAATTTATTGATATCAGGAAAACGAGCCACTGCATTGATAGCAGACAAAAGAATAAGAGGGGTTTCGCTTACAGGAAGTGAAGAAGCTGGTGCTAGCGTAGCTGCAGAAGCAGGTAAAAATTTAAAAAAATCGGTATTAGAATTGGGCGGCAATGATGCCTTTATTATTTTAGAAGACGCCGATATAGATAAAACAGTTGAATGGGCAATGATTGGTAGGATAAACAACAACGGAGAGAGTTGTGTAGCCTCAAAAAGATTTATAGCAGTGGAAGCTATTGCAGATGAGTTTATCGAAAAATTTACAAAGCAAATGACTGCTATTAAAGTAGGTGATCCAATGGATGAGACTACACAGCTTGGCCCTATGAGTAGCGAAGCAGCAGCTGAACATATAGCAGATCAAATTAAACGCTCAGTAGCTGCAGGTGCTACTTTATTATTGGGTGGCAACAGAATAAAAGGTAAGGGCGCATTTATTGAACCAACGATTCTTACAAATATAAAACCAGATAATCCTGCATACAGTGAAGAAATATTTGGACCCGTCGTATCTTTTTATAGGGTAAAAGATGAACAAGAAGCTGTTGACTTAGCCAACGATTCTAGCTTTGGTTTAGGTGGTTCCATTTTTACCAAAGACGAAGAAAGAGGAAGACGAATAGCAGGCCAAATAGATGCAGGTATGGTATTTATAAATCATCCAACCGCTTCACAAATTGATTTACCATTTGGTGGTACCAAACGGTCAGGGTATGGAAGAGAACTTTCCCCATTGGGCATAGAAGAATTCGTAAATAAAAAATTGATTAGAACAAGTAATATAACTGATCCGTATAAATAAAAATTAAAAAATTTAATATGACACGTAAAGCAAAAGCCCATTGGATAGGCAACTTAAAAGAAGGCAAAGGCACACTAACCACACAGAGTGGTGTTTTAGAAAATTCAAATTATAGTTTCAAAACTAGGTTTGAGGAAGGAGAAAAAGGAACAAATCCCGAAGAACTTTTAGCCGCTGCACATGCAGGATGTTTTACTATGGCAGTATGTGCTATGCTTACCGAAAAAGGTTTAATAGCTACAAGTCTTGATACAGAAGCTATTTTAAATATGGAAGGTACCAGCATTACCAGCATTCATTTAAATATTACAGCCGCAGTACCAGGCATTAGCTTAGCAGACTTTGAAGCCATTACAAAAAGTGCGGAGAAAAATTGTTTAATATCTAAAGTGCTGAGCATACCCATCGGTTCTGAAGCTCATTTTGTACTTGATAAACAAAACCCCATAAAAACAAAGGAAATGGATGCAGATAAAACCGAAGATAAAATAAACCCAATAGAAACAAACTTAGAAAACAAACCTGTAGAAGATGAATTAAACAACGAAAACAGTCCTACAATAAAGGTACCAGGTGGAGACAATAAAGAAGGCGCATCAACTTTGGAGCAGAAGCAACCAGAAAAAAAAGATGGAAACAATGAATCCAAAAATGAAAAAATAGAATCTCCCAAACCCGAAATAGAAAATCCAACTATCGAAACTTTAATAAAAGAAATAGAATGAGAACATACACTCGATAAGTCATTTTTATGTCCTTAAAAATGACACAAGGAAATGTACAAGAAACAAAAGTTAAACAATTAAAATTATAAAATGAATAATATATTTAGAGGATTAATAGCAGGTGTTACCGCAAAAAAGTTGGGCGGAGGTTGTTTTAGCACTATTATAATTTTCATCATTGTATGGGCTGCATTAAAAAATTGCTAATATAACTACATGAAAACAAAACAAATTATTTTACAAGCACGTCCAGTTGGGAAGCCTACCCCCGATGATTTTAAAATCGTAGAAATAGACTTGCCCGCTTTGCAAAGTGGACAATTATTATTAAAAGGTCTATATTTTTCCGTAGACCCTTACATGCGGGGTAGAATGAATGATGCCAAATCTTACACAGCTCCATTTAAACTCAATGATGCAATAAACGGTGGCGTTATTGCAGAAGTCATAGAAAGTAAATCGGAGAAATATAGTATAGGAGAAATCGTTGTAGGTGCCTTACCTTGGCAAGTAAACTGCGTTATAACAGATGATGCCGCATTACAAAAAATAGATGCAAAGTATGAGCACCCTAGCTACTATCTGGGTGCATTGGGCATGCCTGGGCTTACTGCTTATTTTGGCTTATTGGATATAGGAAAACCAAAGACCGGAGAAACCGTAGTTGTATCCGGGGCAGCAGGAGCTGTTGGTATACTCGTAGGACAAATTGCAAAAATAAATGGTTGCCGGGTTATTGGAATAGCCGGCACCGACGAAAAAGCAAAAGAACTAGTAGAAACGTTTGGGTTTAATGAAGTGATAAATTATAAAACAACAACCGATTTAAAGGCAGCCATTTTGGGCACTTGCCCCAAAGGCATTGATGTATATTTTGACAACGTAGGTGGAGAGATATCGGATGCTGTAATTGCAAATATAAATTTTAATGCACGCATTGTTTTGTGCGGTCAAATAGCTTTGTACAACAACACAGAAGTATCGATGGGTCCAAGACTACAACCAATATTACTTACCAGAAGTGTATTAATGCAAGGTTTTATTGTAAGTAATTATGCAGATAGGTTTGAAGAAGGTACAGCAAAGCTAAAACTTTGGATGGACGAAGGTAAAATGATATACAAAGAAACAATTGAAAATGGATTTGAAAATTTACCGAAAGCATTAATAGGTTTATTTGAGGGTAAAAACACTGGTAAAATGATCGTGAGAATTTAATTTTTAGTATTTAATAGTTTAAGCACATGAATTTATTTTTGATTGCTGTAATATTTATAGTGGCATTTTTTATACTTGTTCAAATTTATTTTGCGTTGGTAAAAACGGAAACACAATCTTATAAACTTATTCGCAAAGAAAGAGATTTTGAAATAAGGTATTATCCCGCTGCTACCATGGCTACCATTATTTCTAGTGCAACTTCGTATAAAGAATTAGGGAATCCAGGTTTTAAAAAACTAGCCAAATATATTTTTGGAGGCAATGATAAAAATACTCGGATTGCTATGACGAGTCCAGTACACATGGAAATAGACAAAAACATATCAATGATGAGTTTTGTTATGCCATCTGCATATTTGGAGGGCAATTTACCCATTCCCAACGATCAATCTGTGGTAATAAGCATGTCAAAACCGGAGTATGTTGCAGCCATTAAGTTTTCCGGATTTGCAACGGATGGTATCATTAAATCAAAAAGATCAAAACTAGAAAAAGCCTTGAAATTATTTTCGATTCCATACTACGGAAATTTTAGATTTTTAGGGTATAACGCCCCATATCAATTATTGGATAGGAAGAATGAAATAATTGTAAGTATTAACCACACTGAATTTTATTAACCAAACACATAAAATATAAACACATGAAAATTCTAATGGTACTTACTTCGCACGAAGATTTAGGAAACACTGGTAAAAAAACCGGATTTTGGATTGAAGAATTTGCAGCACCCTATTTTACTTTTTTAGATGCAGGTGCAATTATTACAATAGCTTCGCCTAACGGAGGGCAGCCTCCGATAGACCCTACGAGCGATACAGCAGAAAACCAAACAGCAGCTACCATTAGGTTCAAGGCTGATACGCTTGCCAATGAAAAACTAGCAGCGTCAAAAGTTCTAGCCGATATAAATGAAGCAGATTATGATGCTGTTTTTTATCCAGGTGGTCATGGCCCATTGTGGGATCTAACCAATGACACACATTCTATACAATTGATAGAGGCTTTTTGGAAAAGTAAAAAACCTGTCGTGGCCGTTTGCCACGCTCCAGCCGTATTGCTTAGGGTAAAAGATGAAGCCGATGAACCTTTGGTAAAAGGCAAAAACGTAACTGGTTTCACCAACAGTGAAGAAGAAGCAGTTGAGCTAACTGATGTGGTACCTTTTTTATTGGAAAATGAATTGAAAAAACTAGGTGCAAATTATACAAATGAAAAAGATTGGGCATCATACGTTGTTAAAGACGGGCTTTTAATAACAGGCCAAAACCCAGCCTCCTCAGAAGAAGCTGCAAAAGAATTAATAAAGCTTTTGAAAAATTAAAACAAAAAGCATTGGAAATACCGCACCAAATACATTGGTTATTTTTATTGTCCTTACCCATCGCATGCGTTTCGTGGACAGTAACACACGAAGAAATTTTTAAAGAACCAAGAGACTATTGTAAAACCAAAAGCGAAGGTTGTAAAAATATTTTTGTAAGAAAATTCTTTTATTTATTTACATGTGAATACTGTTTTAGCCATTATGTAACCGTAATTTTTGTTGCACTTACAAATTATAAGTTACTAATGACCAATTGGGCAGGCTATTTAATAGCAGGTTTTGCATTGGTATGGATTGCGAATATGTACATGGGCATTTTTTTATTGTTGCGACAAAGCATTAAAAAAGAAAAAACAGAAATTGCTTGCCTGGAAAAAGAAAAAATATCTTAGTTTTATTTAATATTAGGAGTTATTTGAATTAAATTATTCCATTACCAATTAAGTTCTTCATCTAATTTTCACAGGAGAGAAAAAGAGAAGGATGAGTTCTCGCTGAGAAAAAAAGTTCACTGCGCAACCTCTTTACACGCTGGCACGCTGCGGCAAAGAAAAGGAAATAATTAATTCAAACAGCTTCTTAGTTTCTGTGTAAATTTTATTATACAAAAAACCTTATAATGAAATTGAAAAAACTAGAGAAAAACATTGTTCAACACATTCTTAAACCAAGAAAATCATCTAGCAATAAAGGAGATTTTGGGCACGCCTATATGATTGCTGGCAATAAGGGGAAAATGGGTGCTGCTGTAATTGCTGCTAAAGCGTGTATGCGTTCTGGAGTAGGTTTGCTTACAGTGAATGTACCTGAAGAGGAGCACACTATTTTGCAAATAGCATTACCGGAAGCCATGCTAGTTTTAAGAGAAAAAGACAAAAACAATTTTCATTATTTTTCAGCATTGGGCATTGGCCCGGGTATTGGTGTAGAAAAAGAATCTGCACAATTGCTCCATTATATCCTACAAGAATTTAATAAACCAATGCTTTTAGATGCAGATGCGTTAAACTTAATTGCATCCAATAAAGACTTACTCAAGATTTTGCCTAAGCAAACCATCATAACTCCACATGCGAAAGAATTTGATAGATTATTTGGAATGCATGCTACAAACAAAATGCGCATACAAACGGCCATTGCAAAATCAAAAGAGTATAAAATTGTAATTGTTTTAAAAGGACCTAAATCACTAATAACCTTCAACGGTAAAAGTTATGAAAATACAACTGGCAATGCAGGTCTTGCAAAAGCTGGTTCTGGCGATGCGCTTTCTGGAATAATTACCGCTTTTCTTGCGCAAGGCTACGATCCTTTTGATGCAGCAAAACTGGGTGTTTACATTCATGGCCACGCTGCAGATATTACCCTACAAAATCAAAGTCTAGAAAGTATGCTTATTACTGATGTTATCAATAATTTAGGTGAAGCTTTTAAAACCTTTTCTTGAACTTAAAATATAAGTTTAAAAGGAAAAAATGGTTTCTCCAGTGTAATAAACCTTGCATTTAAGAAACTCCCCAGCCATTCTTGTAATTTAGATAATCTCTCCAATATTATTGCCTGTGAATCATATAACATAATATATCTATTGTGTAATGTTTTTTTTTAGCAATCCTCCACCTTTGTTTTATCAATAAATACTAAATATAAAACTGTATGAAACGAAATAGAAATATAATTGCCATCGCATCTGAATGTGCAAAATCACTTTCAGCCACAGTAAAAATTGCAGAACTCGTTAAACAATTTCAGCAAAAAAATATAGATACCTATTTAAACCAAAATGCTAATTTTCTTACCATGGTAAAGACTGATTTCCAAGGATCATCGCAAACAATGGTAAATGCATAAACTATATTTTTAATTGAACAAGTGTCATTTCAATACAACTTAAATGATGCACTCAATTATAAACTTTTTGTAGCAGGAGTTGGAAGTGGGATTCATATTATTAAACTCTGATTGGTTTAACCCACTTTCAACAAATGTTGCGAAAAATCACATTTGTTGAAAAGATTATATCTGATTAATAAGATTCGCTTAAATTATTTTCAATGGAAACCAAAAAAGATATCAATAATAAAATAATGTCAATTACTATGAAAATACAAGACGAATTTCCAGAGTTATCAAAATACATTGCAGAAATGCCTATAACCATTCCAAATATAGAAGACCCTGCAATAAATATAGACAGCTTAAATGAATATTACAATTCCTTGAACGACCTATTGAGTAAATACACAAAAACACATACAAAAGATACCGAATAAATTTTCCGGATTTTTAAACTTTTACAAGATGAAAATATTAAAAAGAATTGGAATCTGCTTAACCCACCAGCGTGCGCATTTAATGGAACTTAGCAGCAACCCTATGGAAACAAAAACGATTGAATCTACGTTTACATACGAAACTAAAATGGAAAGCCTTAAGAAAGGGGAGAAATCAATGCATGATAAAGAGGAATATGGGAAAAAGGTATTTTATAAAAAACTGGGCGTAATTATAAGGCATTTTGATGAAGTGTTGCTTTTTGGAGCAACCAAGGCAAAAAATGAACTATATAACCTGCTAAGAACCGATAGTCATTTTGACAATATAGAAATAGATGTATTGAATTCGGATATAATGACAAACAAAGAGCAACAAAGTTATGTGAGAAGATATTTTTCGCAAAAATTAGAAACAGTAAATTATTGATTTATTATAAAAATAAAAATCATGTTACAAAATCAAACAAACAAATTAACTAATAGAGAGCAAGGTTCAATAGAAAATAATGTATTCCATTTCGGTTACCCAACCTACCCTTTTGAACAAAACGTAGCGCAGAAACTACAAGAAGAAATAAATATAGCTTCTTTAAATACCATGTCATTTCAAGGATTGGATAAAAAAGTAAAAACGTTAAATGAACAAAACAAAATGGGAGATTATACTGCAAACGAATTGGACATACCTGGAACAGAATTAGACGATACAGAAGAAGCAATAGGATCTGAAGATGAAGAAAACAATCATTATAGTTTGGGTGGAGATAATCACAATGATTTAGATGAAAATAATTAAATAACTTTTTAACAGAGTTATGAAACCATTCAAAAAAACAGTATGAATAAAATTTTGATAGCATTGGATTATCATCCCACAGCTGAAAAAGTAGCAGAAAAAGGATATGAATTGGCAAAAGCAATGAGCGCTGAGGTAATACTATTGCATGTAATTGGAGAAGAAGCTCTTTACTCATCCAACGATTATGATCCTATAATGGGCTTTACCGGTTTTACTCATATAGATGCTCAAAACATTCATTTCCTAGAAACGATGATTAAAAGTTCTCAAGATTTTTTAAATCAAACAAAGAAGCATTTGGCAGATGATACGATTCAAATAGTTGTAAAAAATGGAGATGTAGCTACAGCTATTTTAGAATCAGCCATTGAAGAAAAGGCCAATATTATCGTATTAGGCTCTCATAGCCAGAAATGGCTAGAGCGAGTACTAATGGGAAGCGTATCTGAAAAAGTACTGAAACAAATAAAGATTCCACTTTATTTTATACCTACAGGTAACCAGTAATTGTATACATGGTAACCGATTTTAGTTGCTTTACTTACCAAATGAAAAAATTTTACTTGTACGTTAATTATTACTAACATTAAAAAGATAAAAATGGATAATGAAACAAAATGGTCGGTAGACAAAGCCCATACTGAAATAGCTTTTAAAGTAAGACACTTAATGATTTCACATACCAAAGGGTCTTTCAAGAATTTTGATGCCAACATTTATACCACAGGCAAAGACTTTACAACTGCTCAAATAGATTTTTGGATAGATGCCAACTCCATAAATACTGGCGATGAGAAACGTGATGAACATTTAAAAAGTGCAGATTTTTTTGATACAGAAAAACACAAGCAAATAACATTTACCTGCAGCAGCATTGAAAAAGCAACAGATGAAAACAACCATGACATGTGGGGTGAGCTTACCATGAAAGGTATAATGAAAGTAATAAAACTCCACGTAGAATTCGGCGGAAAAGCCATTGACCCTTGGGGGAATAACAAAGCTGGCTTTACCATTACTGGCAAAATAAATAGAAAAGATTGGGGATTGGAATGGAATACAATGATAGAGACCGGCGGAATTATGGTAGGGGAAGAAATATCAATTATGTGTGAGCTAGAATTAAACATGGTAACCGACACAGATTTAACAATGGAACTTGAGCCAGTAGAGTCAACTGTTTTTTAATACCATTGTTATATGACTCAAATAAGAAACTATAGAAGCTGCATAGCCGATTGTACAGCTTGTGCAAATCATTGTAGACAAGCTGCAAGTGCGTGCATGCAGCATGATGATGCAACAAGTTTGAAAATTTGCATACAACTAAACAATGACTGTGCAGAAATTTGTGAACTTGCTGTAAAACTCATGCTAACCAACAGCTCTTTTGCAAATAGAGTTTGCAACTTGTGTGTAGATATATGTAATGCTTGTGCAATAGAATGTGAAAAACATGCAAACATGAGCCAATGCGAAGCTGCTGCAATTGCATGCCAGGCCTGTGCAATTGTTTGTTTGGAAATGACAAAAAAATAAACAATTAGCAAGTAATACAAGCTAGCATAAAATATTGGAATCGATGAATTATACTTTCAATCATTTTATGCACAAAATGATGTGAATTCAAGCTAATGTATCAAGAAGAAATTTTATAAAAAAGTAGCTTTTAGTTGAAGTAAATATATAGCGCTTGTTATTGGGAAATTCACATAAAACCTAATTGAAAACAAACATATCAGTAACTCAGAATACAAAACATAAGTAAGAAAATGAACTACCCATTTGAAAATTATGCGCCCAAAGGAACATTTAAAACCAACGTAGCAGACTTTGGTTATGTGCCAGTAGATTTGCCCTATTATATTGCTGAGATAAGAAAAGAATATGGCATATCCCATACCAGCAAGAACGCCATTACCATTTATAAAGATCTACTATATAGAGTAGCGCTAATAAAGTTAACTACAAGCGGTTTTTATAACCACTATAATACCATGGGATCCATTAGTATTGAAGTTTTGCAAGGAGAAATGATATTTGACACCGCTGTGCAAACAATTGAATTGAAAATGGGAGAAATACTTTTTTTACAAGAGAGTATTTTTCACAAAATAAAAGCATTGGAGCAAACTACTTTTCACTTGACCATTGGCTGTTCAAATAATTTTTAAATTATTTTTAGTATGAATTATGTAAGTTATAATTACAATCCAGTAATAAAAAACTATACAAATACTTTGAACTTTACACAATTATAATAACTATCATTTAAAATATATCAATTATGAATACCACAGATTTAAAAGGAAATTGGAACGAACAAAAAGGAAAACTAAAGCAAAAATTTGCTGCTTTAACTGATAATGATCTATTATTTGCTGAAGGAAAAAGAGAAGAAATGATGGGAAGGCTTCAAATAAAACTAGGCAAATCAAAAGACCAGTTACACAAGATTATTGCAGAGCTATAAAATCAGTTATTTGGGTTTACACCGTTTGGTAATACATTATTGCTAAACGGTTTTTTTATGCCCCAGTTTTTGCAAATGCCTCAATATTCTTTTCTGTGGAATATTTTCTCGGTCATCGCTTAGTAAAATAGACCAAGGTTTAAGTTGGTCAATTTGAGAAAATATTACATTTATAATAGCAATAGTTGGAAGTGCCAAAAAAATGCCAGCCAGACCAATAAGAGAACCGCCAATTACAACTCCAACAATCGTCATCAATGCATTTATTTTTACACGAGAACCTACAATCTTTGTCATTAAGAAATTGGAATCTAAAAAATGAATAATTTCCAAGCCCACCGCAATCCAAATAATTTGATTTATGCCAGTAGAATTACTAAGCGTAACCAATACGATAAATACCACTCCAGTGAAAAAGCCGATGTAGGGAACAATATTGAGTACCGCAGCGAATACGCCTAAAAAAATGGCATATTTTACTCCAAGGAATAACAATAGGATTGTATTGCAAGTAGCCACAATAAACATCTCCAATACCAAACCCGTCATATATTTTTGTATGATGTGCTTCGATTCTTGCATTACATGATTTAAACTTTCCTTGTGCTGACTTTTAAATACCGCATAAAAAAACCTTTTTATCAAATGTCTATAACATAAAATTAGAAAAGAATAAATGGCGATTAGTATTACCATTACAATGGTTTCTGTAACGGTAAAAAAGGTATCTCCAATTATTTGCCCACCGGAGTTTCTTACATTTTCGCTTGCATTATCCATCAATGTTTTTTGTTGTGCACCTGTAAGGTGTAATTTGATAGATATCCAATCTTGAAATGTTTGTATATGTTGTAGCAAATGTGATTTTATAGAACCAATATCGTTTAAAAAAATAGCCATTTGTGAAGAAAGAAAATATATAATTGCAGCAATAAGGGCCAATGCAGCTATTACAGCTATAAAATTGGCAAGCGTTGCAGGTATGTATATCCTTTTTAAAAAATTGGTAAATGGTAATAATAGAATGGCCAATAAAATAGAGAAGTATATGGGCACTAAAACGGAACGACCTACAATTATGAAGAAACCAATGAGCAAAATCACTAAAAGCTGGTAGCATAATCGCTGGGCATAAGAATTTGTATTGGAATATTTCATCATTTTGGCTAGTTGTATTTTGAAGTATTAAAACAAATGGTTTAGTGCCAATCAGCATAAAACTTAATAAACTACCTACAAAGTTATTGTCTGCAACTTGGAGGCTGTTATATGATTCAAATTTTTTGTTGTATAATTACCTTTAAGTTTAATGAACATTACTAACTTAAAATTCCTTTACCCAAAAGTTTTAACATTTTTTGGATAAATTTTTGTTTTTGAATTTAAATGTATGCAAAGTCATTATCAGCGATTGTAACTGTAACTTTTTTATTGATTGTAAGTTGTAGCAGAAGACAACTACCCCAACAAAATACCAAAAATGCTGGTATCGAAAAAGATACCGTGGCTATTGCAATAAAGGCAAAGCCGTTGCCAACTAAAACTGTAATAAAAAAAATAAATACCCCCAAACCTAAAGTGATTATAGTAAATGATGAAGTGGCAAAAAAAAGTATAGACGGAAGATTGTATTATGACCTAGAGGGTCATAGATATTGGAAAAATTACAACGATGGAAAGTATTACATTTTTAATAAAACGATGTTTTCCGACAAAGCATTTAAACCACATTAGTTATTGAATTAGTTTCAATTGTTGGCTTACATTCACCGCAGAGAAATGAGTTGAAAGAGACTTCGCAGAGAATCTCTGCCTAATCTCCCTGCTCTCCTTTTCTCTGCGGTTACTTTTTTAATGCTATTAGCTACTTTTGATTGCTAATTTTAAATACTCCCCTTTCAATATTTAAACGTACCTTGTAATAAATAATTATACGCAACTTTTTACTTCCCCATTTGTCAAGGCTTTTCTTCTTTAAAAGCAATATTGAAAGACCAACGATATTTTAAAAGTATGAATTATGTAAGCTTTTTGCATAACTGTGTAACATATCAGTTTGTAAAGAAATCACCTTTGTTTATACTAAAATTTTAAACCAAACATACTTGAAACTCTATATAAAATACATGGTGAGTAACCGCTGTAAAATGGCTGTGAAAGAAGAGTTGAAAAAACTTGGGCTACATTATATTGTAGTAGAACTAGGCGAAGTTGATGTTATGGAAACCATCAACACATCACAAAGAGAAGCATTAAAAATTGGTTTGTTGGCCTCTGGACTAGAATTAATGGATGATAAAAGAGCTGTATTAATAGAAAAAATAAAAACCATTATAATAGAAATGGTTCATTATTCCGACGACCAAGAACAACTGCAAACAAACTTCTCCGACTTCTTGAGTAAAAAGCTAGAACACAATTATACTTATCTAGCGAACCTGTTTTCTGAGGTACAAGGCACCACCATTGAGCAATTTACCATTTCTCATAAAATAGAGCGCATAAAAGAATTGATCATTTATGGAGAGTTAAACATAACTGAAATAGCCTGGAAAATGAACTACAGTAGCGTAGCCCATTTATCCAATCAATTCAAAAAAATGACGGGCCTATCCCCTTCTCATTTTAAGCAGTTGAAAGATAAAAGACGCAGTCCCATTGAAGAAATAGGCATGACGGATGCACAAAAAATAATTGTGCACAACAATGAAATGTAAGTATTAAAAAAATCAAACAACTTTTTATTATAATTTGATGAAGGCAATCAAAGCGATAGAAGAAACTGGCAAGCAGCTCATAAAATCTCCAAACTTATTTCCAGTAGTAGGTATTGGTGCTTCAGCAGGGGGACTAGAGGCATTTAAAAAATTACTAAAGTCCATTCCCGAAGATTCTGGAATGGCCTATGTATTGGTACAACACTTGGCGCCCACACACGAAAGTATGCTACCAGCGCTACTACAAAAAGTTACCAATATACCGGTTTTAGAAATTAGCGACGATATTAAAGTACACCCAAACCATATTTATGTGTTACCCAGCAATAAAATAATGGTAGCTACAGATGGTGTATTACTGCTCACACCAAGGCCAGCAAAAAATAAGGCAGAACGAAATTTACCCATAGATCTTTTCTTTGCATCATTGGCAGAAGTACACCAAAGCCATGCGATAGGCGTTGTTTTATCTGGTACTGCCACCGATGGCACACTTGGGTTGAAAGCCATAAAAGAACACGGTGGCATTACGTTTGCGCAAGATGAAGCTTCGGCAGCTTTTGATGGTATGCCTCATAGCGCAGCACAAGCAGGTGTAGTAGATTTTATATTACCACCAGAAATGATTCCACAAAAATTATTGGAAGTTGTAAAAATCATTAATGGTAAAGGGGAAAATGACGAAATTTTTTTAGTCCAAGATGCAGATATTTTTAAGCAAATACTCACCTTGTTGCGCTTGCGAAAGGGAACTGATTTTACTTATTACAAACAAACTACCATACGCAGAAGAATACTACGTAGAATGGCTATTAACAAAAACGAAGACCATGCTACTTACTTGAAATTCTTAAAAGCAAACAAAGCAGAACAAGATATACTATACCAAGATTTACTCATACCTGTAACTGCTTTTTTTAGAGATACCAAAACATTTGAAAATTTATGTGAATCAATTTTGCCACTCATCATAAAAAATAAGAGTAGCGCACCCATACGCATATGGGTAGCAGGATGCAGTACAGGCGAAGAAGCCTACTCCATAGCCATTTGCATAAGCGATTTATTAGGAAAAGATGAAATGGCATCTACAGATAAAGTTCAAATTTTTGCTACAGATATAAGTGAGCCAGCTATAGCAAAAGCCAGGGCGGGTATTTATTCAAAAAGCGATGTGGAAGTTTTAGAGCCTAATCAAATAAAGAAAAATTTCACCAAAATCAATGCAGGTTATTTGGTAAATAAATCTATACGAAATATGTGCGTATTTGCAGTGCACAATTTTTTGAA
>JANMGS010000176.1:0-6958 GCA_031374745.1 Ferruginibacter sp.
CCCAAAAAGTAATTGGTACGATTTATATACAGATGAATTAAATATGGGTGGCACAAAAAAAATGCTTGAATTAAGTTTAGCCAAACTGCCCGTATTTGTAAAAGAGAGTAGCATTATACCTATGCAGTCTCTTGTACAGTCCACTTCTATTGCTCCTACCGATACGCTGGTAGTTCACATCTACAAAGGAAATGCTACAAACCATTTTATTTATTATGAAGATGATGGAAAAAGTTTTGATTATGAAAAGGGCGTTTTTTACAAGAGAAATATTATTTACAACGCAACTGCCAATCAAATTATTTTTGAAAATGCAGAAGGGCAAATGGGTTCTAAGTTTAACAACATTGCCATTGTACTTCATGGTTTTAATAAGATGGAAGCTGCGCTAGTAAATGGTTCTAGTATATCCATTTCCCAAACATTTAATTCTATGCTTAATCCAATTTCAGCATTTGATCCACAGGGATCTTCGAAAGAAAACGAAGGAGCTAAAACACAGAGCCTATTTATAAAGAATAGCAATGGCTTGATAACTGTTCGGCTTTAAAATAGAAGGTTACATTTTATAAAAAAAAAGTCATATTAGAAGTACAACATTTTTCGTTAGTGTAATGGGCAAGCATTATTGTAAATGTTAATAAAGGGTTGCAAGAACTTGAGAATGTTTTGTAGTTAAGGATAACTTCACCCGTAAATCATTTTTCGAGATTTACAGAACTGAGTAGCACTGTTTAAAAATTATACCAATTACACATTGAATCTATCTTAATAAAAACTGTCAGGTTGAGCCTGCCTTTGTCGGCAGACAGGCTTGTCTAAACCTGGGTTATCAGGAAATAAACTTAGTTTATTTATGAAACCGTCTTCGACAAGCTGCTAATGATACATATTACAAATCGCTTACTTTCAAATTGTTAGAATGTCAGCTTGAGCCTGTCGAAAGCGGGTTTATTTAACCAGACCGTCTTCGACAAGCTCAGACTGACACTAAAATAGTATCGAATTTATGTCATTAGCAACCTGTCCCTATTTTAGTAGGGAAGAGCTTAAAAACTTTTTATCCACAGGATGCTGTGCATGAGTGCCTCAGGCTGACAGTATTCGTCCAAAGTCTAGTTGGTATAATATGCTGCCCGATAAAAATGCTTATGGGAGTGTTTGTATAACCCTTCAATCACCCGACTACGGAGAAGACAACTTTTTTTAACCAACTAAAAAATATTTACCATTGGTATTAAATGGATGTAAATTTTTTTGAAGTGTTTGAATGATTGCTCATTTGAAAACCACAGTAGACGGGCTGCGGGATGGGCAGTAGTAGCTCTTGCATAAATGAACTTTAATGTGTACAATTACTTGCTTGCAAGACTACTACAGACAGCCCGTACAAATGCTCAATAATGGTAAATGTTACTAGCCCAAGAAAGTTTCACACAACGAAACTGCGATAACAAAGAAACAAAGAAAAATAAATTTGCCAATAAAGTAAAAAAATACTTGATGGTTTCTTTTTTTGTTTAATTGTGTACTAAAGAAATATTATTCTGCTCCATCTATACGACCTCTTGCTACTGCATAAGCTCCCACTTTATTGCCTGTTTCCAATCCTTTTTCGCAATCGCTTCTATAATGTATGGCGCCGTACAAACGAGATGCAGATGCCTCTTGTGCCATGGCTGTATAACTTGTAGCATTTGCAGGAATAATATAACCCAATACGGTAGCTGCAGCGCCACTAAATGTGCTGTGCCCAGAAATGTAAGCTGGAAAATTTGGTAAGCCTGTTACTGTTTTAATGTCATTGTTTATTTGTGATGGGCGTGGATTGAAATATAAATATTTTGCATCCCAACAGGCAACTGCTGCGTCCATCAAACTCATATTTAAAAGCGCCATATTTCTTGCCCACCTTGGCTCGCTAAAATTTTGTAAAACAAAGTCGTTGCTTGCAATATAATTCCAATGCCCTGGTGGGGTGTAGGTATTAATTCCATCTGCCCAAAAATGTGCTATGCGCAATTGATCTCTAGTAATATTTTTGCTATAATTTAAAACCTCTGCAAGCTCGTTTGCAAATTGTGCAGAGCTAGTAGAAGGTGGGGCGGAAGGACGAATACTGGTAACCATCGTTAATGAATCGAATAAAAAAGTTTTTACTTTTCCAAACAGTGGGAGCATGGGAGGTCGCTTGGGAGATTCCTGGCTAATCCATGGAATTTGACCTGTGGCTGCAGTATTGGTTTCTAATGCTGCCCAAATTGCGGGAGTGCCTACTGCTGCTCCGGCTCTATCGCCTCGTGCTCGTGCAATAAATTTTGTAGCAACCAGTTTACCCAATGCTTCGCCTGCATCTAAATCGCTGCGCACATTTGCGCCGGCAATTAGCCTTGCACGCATGTGTTCTTCTGCTTTTTGGTTTATATAATCTTGGTCACCCGGAAATAATAGTTTTAATAATTCTACTGAAACACCCATTACTACTGCATCTTCGCTTGGGAACGACGGTAGGGTAGATTTGGGCAAAAGCGTTTGTATTGTTCCATCTACATTAAAAGGTGCGGCACGATTGTATTGATTTTTATAAAAGTAAGCTATTATACAGGCATCATATTGTGCGGCGCTTAAGTATGCATAAGCACGTGCTGCATAGGGTGGGTTGGAGAATGGAAATGTGGGATATGCCAACGGATTGTTTGCACTGGGTATAGGATAAGTACCATCGGGGTTTTGATATGGAGGTATATTGTGTTTTGCTACCAGCTCTCTCATAATTTCGTTCCACCTGAGTACGGCGCCAGCACCCCAATAGTTTACCAGTTTTCTTTTGTCTGATGTAATATCGTTTTGAAAACTTTTTATTTCGTTTAATTGTAAAATATAATCTGGGCTTGAGGTAGCAATGGGTGCGGGGCATGTAAATTCATTGGCCGTAGCAAGCAATATGGGTTTCCAAGTGCCCGCATTCGCATCGGGCCTAGATGGATTTAATAATTGATATTGCTCGTTTTCTTCTACAATTTCTTTTTTGCAAGAATTGAACGTTGCTATGGAAGAAAAGAAGATTAGGAATAAATATATTTTCTTCATTTTTTTTATTTTATGAATAAAAAAACTTTGTGTAACATTTACTTTTTATTTACTTTTTGGTTCTATTATTTTCTTCTTCCTATTAAAATCCATAATGTAAAAAGCCCCTAGCGTATAGCCCGATGACTGACCCATATTTCTGCCGGCAACAGTTGTCATTCCATCTGCAATAAGGGATAAGCCATTTACAAAATCTGTTTCGTATTTTATATGTAATCCAATTGTTGTTGCATTCATTTTATTGCTAACAAATGGAATATTGTTTTTGCTTATATCAAATCCTCCGTTGGTTATCCATTTGTTTGCAAATCCTTCTATAATCCATGTTTCGCTTCTATACCCGGCTCTAATATTGTAGTTGGAAGCATTGGGCATTTCTACCATATTGGTATAATGTAACTGAGTGGTGTAGTAAGTATTTCTGTCGAGCTGTACATTGCCTCTATAAATATAAGTGCCAGATAATGTACCAAACCAATTACCAATTTGATAATCTAACATGCTACGTAAGGACCCCGTTTTACTTTTTAACCCAATTGAAAGCGGCATTATATCTGGCGTATAATTTGAGAGTGGCGTGCTAGCACCTGCAATAAGTATTGCCTTTAAGATACCTTTTTTTATTTGTTTTTCATAACCAACCCATTTCACATACAGGCTTATATCTTGTAACCCTTTTTGCCCGGCAAGTTGCCCCGCACTGGCTTTTGTTTGTATATAGGGTAAGGTAAAGATTACGTTAAGTTTACTTGTAATGCCATAGTTGCCATTTACCATAAGGTTGCTGGTGCTTACTGTGCCAAGGTTTTGATTGTCCCTTTTGAATGTTCCTTCCCAATAATTTTTCCAATTGCTTTTGGTATAGGTGACACCTGTGCAAAATAAATTTTTCTCCATAAGTAAGCCATCCATTTCTGTTTGTGCAAATGAATGGTTACTTATTAAAATGCTTAGTATTGATATTATTTTTTTCAAAGCGTTACGAACATAGCTTTTTTAGGAATAGTAAACAAAAATAACTACTGTTATTTTTATACATTTCTTTCAGGTAATTACAAAAATTTTATAATTATAGCTCTACAGCAGCGTTAGATTTACTGGTTATAAAATCAAAATTATTTTCGAAAATTTCTCCTATAAAAAAAGTCTTTCTAATTCTTCGCCTTCAAAAAAAAGCTACACACTATGAAACAGGAGATGCTGCTTATTTTTAAGCAATCAATATCGTAAAACATTCCAATAATCGAATGCATAACAGGCTATTTGTTATGCATATAATTATTTTATAGATAGGTAGAATTCTTTTTTTTAATATTGGTTGCCATATCTATAATTGGTTATGACAACTAGGAATATATTCTGATTCGTTAATAAAATAAGGGGATGAGAAGTTGTCTCTTATTTTACAACTTCAGTCAACACTTTTCCCACACTGCCAGATGGCATCTGTATGTGTAGTATAGCTGCTAGGGTAGGAGCAATGTCTGTCATATATGTCTCCCTATTTGTTTTACCAGGTTTAATATTCCAGCCATAAAACAGCAATGGAATATGTGCATCATAAGGATTCCATAAGCCATGTGTTGTGCCTTTTGCAGCTCCATCAAAATAACCTGGTTTTATGGTAAATTGTATATCGCCACTGCGGGAGGGATTGTAACCATTTATCAACATGGTTTTCATTGGTTCTGCTATGCCCTCAGCTCCTACATTGGCTGTTTCAAAAACATAGGTTATATAGGGTTTTGACCTAAGTATTTTCATTATTAATTTCAAAACGTTTTTTTCATTGCCTGCATTTAATTTTTCAAAATCAATATATAACTGGTGATTTTGAATATTGCTAATGATTGATTTCAATCCAAAACTATCCTCTACGGCTTTATTTATTTCTGTCCTCAAGTCTCTTTGATTGATTACTCCATTTGGTAATTTATGCTCTTGCAAAAAGGAGGGGATATGTGCCACTCCATGGTCTGCAGATAAAAAAACAAGGTAATTATCTTTGCCTAATGTAGCATCTAAATAATCTAAGAAGTCAGCAATGTCTTTGTCTAACCTCAAATAAGTGTCCTCTGCTTCAACAGAATTAGGTCCAAATGTATGCCCCATATAATCTGTAGAAGAAATACTTACTGCCAAAAAATCGGTGTTTTTTCCTGCTCCTAATTTTTCATTTGTAATGACATTTTTGGCAAAATTAAAAGTAAAAGTAGCCGCACTTGGCGTTAGTTTAAAAGCACTGTATTTTCCTTCTGTAATCGTAGATAATCGATAGGGAAAAGTATTTGATTTTAATAAAGGAAAAGCATCTTCATAGGGCATGTCATCTCTTGTACTTTGTGTATATGTACCTATGGGATAGAGTGTAGTCCAATCCGTTTTCATGAAATTACTTACATGGTCTTTGTTGTTAAATTCATTTACCCAGTCAGGTAATGTATTCATGTAATAATCACTTGTTATCCATTTACCAGTTTTATCATCGTACCAGTAAGCAGCATTGGCACTATGACCTGCGGGTAAAATAGCACCCCTGTCTTTTAAAGCAATTCCTATCACTTTGCTTTCAAAATTGGTACCAAGTCGCAGTTCATCACCAATAGTGGTTGCCCACATATTTCTCGGACTCATTTTGCCTTCTTCATCATCATTTCCAATACCTTTTACGGTATTATCCTCGGTACAATAGAGGTTTTTTTGAGTAGTCTTATCGAACCAATTATTACCAATTATTCCTGAAGTTGCTGGCACAGCTCCTGTATATATGCAGGTATGGCCAGGCGCCGTATAGGTGGGCACATAAGGTATCAGCGTGTTCTCGAAACTATGCCCTTTTGTTATCAAGCGATTAAAACCATTTTTACTATATCTATTGTTATATCTGTACAAATAATCCCAACGCATTTGATCAATAACGATGCCTACAACCAATTTTGGCCTCGATACTGTAGTTGTCTGTAAACTTTTATTTTGAGCGCTTGCAATGCTGAAAGTACAGGTAGCTAGCAGTATGAAAAATAATTTTTTTGAAAACATATTTTTTTATGAAGATATAAGAAATCTTGTTGAGTTTTATATTAACAAATTGTGCTATTTTCAAAAATGAACAATCTGGAAAGTAAATTTAATTGCTTTTTTTGGCTTTGTTAAAGCTTTTTAATTTACGCTTACATCAGTGATAGTTTGCTATTCATAATTTAATCAATCTTAATGAAATAGCATCAATGGTTCTTTGATAGCCTTTTTTTTGCTTCTATTTTAATTCTTCTTTGGTAAATACAGACTATCGTTGTAATTTACCATCAAATTGCTTTAATATGAAAAAAAATGTACTACTCTTGGTGGTTTTTTTTGCAATGACAACTACAACGTTTTCGCAAAGATTGCTCACCTGGACGCCTGAATTTCCCAACGATAATAGTACCCTTACTTTTACGGTAGATTGCACGAAAGGTAACCAGGGACTATTGAATTATGCTAACACAGCTGATGTGTATGTGCATGTAGGTGTAAATACAAATTTAAGTACAGGCCCTTCAGATTGGAGGTATGTGAAGTTTCCCAATTTTAATGCACCAACGCCCGCAGCTCAAGCAACTTTTGTGAGCACCAATAAGTATAGTTTTACCATTACAAATATTCGTGCTTTTTTTGGAGTACCTGCTGGCGAAACTATTAATAAAGTAAATATTCTTTTTAGAAACGGCGCTGGTACAATTAAGCAAACAAATGCCGATAATAGCGATATGTACTTGCCTGTTTATGTGGCTGGGCAATTTGCCGTAAGGCTTAACCTGCCTCCATTTGAGCCCCGTTTTGTACCATATGCAGAACCAATCAGTGTTTTATTGGGAAGCCAAGTTGC
>JANMGS010000180.1:0-1621 GCA_031374745.1 Ferruginibacter sp.
CTTATCTGCTATTTTTAATCCTGTTTGGATGCTATATAACTGACGATATCTATATATGAAGGCAAACCAAATCCTGTCCTGATAATCGAATTTCATTCCTGCTTCAAATTCTGTAGGAGCATTTTGTATTACTCTTGCCAATGCATTTGGTATTAAGTATATATTTTCTCCTGTTTGTATTTTATAATTAGCAATAAAATTATAATGCCTGTAAAGCTTGCCACCCAATGATGCATTGGGCACATTTGCCAATTGTAATTTTGATTGAATCAACTGGCTAACAGCTACACCTGCACTCAATTTATCATTGGTATAATATACGCCAGCCCCCGCATCAAACCCAAATTTGGAAGATGCACCTGCCAATGCAGCATCGTTTACCAAGGCCGCTGCAATTTTTCCTTTATCTATAGCATATTGTAGTCCCCTCAATTCAAGGCCTAACCCAAATTTCTGCTTCCCATCTCTAGAAATAATATGATAAGAATAGGCTAACTGTACTCCCGTACGACTAGTAGGCCCCGTTTCGTCCCTGTACACGTATGCACCAATACCTGCTTTCAGTTTTTCCAAATTAATGTCTCCGTATGCCATAAAAGTTTTAGGATTTCCGGGAAAAGAAGACCACTGGTTTCTGTATGATATACCAACCATGTCTTGGTTAGCTATTCCTGCTGCTCCAGGATTAAGCATAGCATTGTGTTGCAAATACTGGCTCATAAAATGAAGTTGTTGGGCTTTTACGCCAAAAGAAACTACCAGTAAGAAGAGAATAAGTTTAATTTTTTTCATGCATGAAGTTTTGTTTAAGTTCTTAATAGTAACAATGAAAATTTGCAATGGTCATTTATTTTGAAATCAAACTCAAATTGAGGCTAACTTCATTTACGAAAATCATTTATAAGCCTTAAAGTTAAAAAAAATTGTTAATTATTTGTTGAAATGCAGAAATTTCTTTTTAGAATTTATAATAAGGGTGCTATTTCAACGTTGCGAAGGTTATTTAATCTGTGCAATACATCGTCTTTCCTTTCTATAGGAATACCGATTTTTATATTAGAAAATAATTGTTGTTCCTGTGATACTATTTTACAACCAAATTGCTTAACAATCAGCAAGATATCATTCATTTGTGTATAATCAAATTGCAAATTATATAACTGAAGTATTGGTTTTTTCACTAAAGGAACAACCTGCAAAGCCAATGATGCTGCAGATTTATACGCATTAATAAGCCCAGGCACCCCCAATAATGATCCTCCAAAATAACGAACGACTACTATCAACGTATTTGTTATTTCTTTACTATCCAGCTGCCCAAGAATGGGTTTGCCAGCACTTCCTGACGGTTCTCCATCATCGCTGCTTCTAAAATTATTACCGTCGGTGCCTATGCGATAGGCAAAACAGAAATGAACCGCTTTTGGATGTTCTTTCTTTAATTTATTGATTTTTGCTTTTAGATTCATAGGCTCAGAAAAAGGAAAAACATAAGCTAAAAACTTACTCCCTCTATCTTTAAACTCAGCTACACCCTCTTGCTCTATTGTGTTATAAAAACTCATTGTTATTTTGTTTGTAAAAGTCTATCCTGTCCGAAAAAATATTTTTGCTATTAAGT
>JANMGS010000188.1:0-7325 GCA_031374745.1 Ferruginibacter sp.
GCAGGATTGCCCACTACGCCCGTAGCGCAATTGGAGCGCCCACCCCTGAAAGGTCCGATGCATCTCCATTTTACAGGTTTTAGAAAATTATCAAGGTTGTATGCAGCAGTATCTTTTTCTTTTTGAGCTACAGCATTGAAACCAACTGAAAATAAAATGATAAACAACAACATATTTTTTTGCATCTGGGTAGGTATTAGATTGGAAATATAATATTATTTGAGCAGTAATTATTTGCCTTTTTTAACTTTTTTCTGAGAATGAAGTAACCTTCCGTCCTAGCGGGCAATGTCATTAAGTTAAGGGTTGTCAGACTGAGGCACTCATGCTCAGCATCCTGTGGATAAAATAAATTTAAGCTCTTTTTAAATGACATATAGAAAAAGTTTTATGCAGCTTCGCTGCGAAAAAAAGGCTTGCCACAAAGGCGCAAACCTGCCTGACGGCAGTCAGGGGCACGAACCAGCCTGCCGGCTGGCAGGGTAGAAAAAATGCTATGCATTTTTCCTTTGTGTCTTCGAGTCTTTGTGGCTAAATTACATTTTTGTAAAAAAATTGTTTTATAACCTTTTAGTAAACATGTCATTAGCAGCTTGTCTGCCGACAGGCAGGCTTGTCGAGGCTGTGCCAATATTATACTGGAGCTACATTTCAAATACTTACCCGCCTTCGACAGGCTCAGGCTGACAAAATTTAAATCGTGGCTTAATAGGCAAATTCTATATAAATACTAATATAATATGACTTTGCGAACTAAATGCATTATCCTACTTTTTTAAATTACACAACTATAATGAGACGGCATCAAGGCTTTGCAATCACCTCACAAAACCTGCAATCTTTTCAACAAAAACAATTTAAATACAACATATGTATTTATTTTTACGTTTATTAAGTAACTAAATGCTTTTATGAAAAAAATATACTTGTTAGCAGGAATATTACTGGCAGCAACTACCTCATTTGCCCAAACAGATATCTATCAACTAATGGAGCGCAGGGATCTGAAATTGAGTGAGATTGATTCCATCGCAAAACAGTATTTTGTAACAGTAGGTACCGACAAAGGTTCTGGTTATAATCAATACCAACGCTGGTTGTTTGAGCAAAAATTTCACCTCGATAATCAGGGTTATATACGACCTCCGGCTGATGAAAATGCAGCTTTTGAAACAGCCATGCAAACCATGCAGCGCAATCCTACTGCAAGCAATTGGGTAGAGCGGGGTCCAATATCTTGGAACAGAACTTCTGGTTGGAACCCAGGCGTAGGCCGTATAACTTGTATCGGTATAGCCCCTATAGATACGACCATACTATTTATTGGATCACCAGGAGGCGGCATTTGGAAATCGACCAACAGTGGTGGAAGCTGGGTATCGCTTTCTGATAATGCAAGCAACCGAATGAATGTAACAGCAATAACAGTAGACCCTGCCAATGTGAATACAGTGTATGCTGCCGCTTCGAGTACTTTTAAATCTACCAACGGTGGTGCTACTTGGACAACAATGAGTGGCATTGCTGGCACCGTGCGCAAATTTTTGGTACAGCCGGGCAATTCCAATATCGTATTTGCAGCTAGTACAGGCGGTATATACCGAAGTATAAATGCAGGAGGAACATGGTCACAGGTTTCTACTATATCTACAGAAGACATCGAATTTAACGCCGCAGATGTAAATACAATGTATGCTGCAGGTACAAGCGCCACAGGTCATGTACAACGCTCTACTAATAATGGGGTAAGTTGGACAGCACTTAGCGCAGCAGAAGGTATCACCAACAGCGGGCGTACATTGGTATCAGTATCTGCAGCCAACCCCAATGTTGTGTATGCAGTGCAGGCAAACGGTAGCCTCTTTGGTAGAATGTACCGTTCCACAGATGCTGGTCTTACTTTTACCACCCAGGTAGTGGGCAGCCCAACAAGCGGTACCAACTATTTTGGTTACGAAACAAACGGTACAGGCACTACCGGCCAAGCTACGTACGATATGGCTATGTGTGTTTCTCCCACCAATGCAAATGAAGTATATATTGCTGGCATCATTTGCTTTAAATCTACTAATGGAGGTACAAGTTTTACCGCTATCACAGCATGGAGCTTACCCAATGGTATTGGTTACAACCATGCCGATGTGCATACACTCGACTGGGTTAGAAATACTATCTACTCCAGTTCCGATGGTGGTATATATAAAAGTATTGATGTAGGAGATAATTGGATAGATCTCACAACGGGCCTTGGTATTCGCCAGTTTTACCGCATAGACTGCTCACAAACAAATGCCGATATGTATGGTGGTGGCGCACAGGACAATGGCAGTAGCATGCACAAAGCTACTGGCTGGATAGATTGGCTTGGAGCCGATGGTATGGAAATGGAATTTAGCTATACCAACGCCAATGTGGTATATGGCACATCGCAGAATGGCCAGCTTTACCGTAGCACCAATGCTGGATCTAGTTACAGCAGCCTTCCTAAACCAAGTACCGGCCAATGGGTAACACCTTTTGCCGTGCATCCCACCAATGATAGTATTGTATTTGTTGGTTGGACGGGTGTTTACAAAACAACGAACCGTGGAAGTACTTGGACAAATGTTTCGAGTGGTTCAATCACCACTACCCTTGCTTGCCTCACTGTTTCGCTTTCCAATCCAAATTACATTTATACTTCCAATGGTACGTCCTTATTTGTTACGCAAAATGGAGGCACTACTTGGACAACAAGAACAGCAGCGGGAACCATTACTTCTATTCTTGTACATCCCACTATACCAACTAAAATTTGGATAACTACCAGTTCCTCTGGCACCGCTCGGGTAATGGTATCTACAGATGCGGGTGCTACATTTACCAGTATTGCCGGCACTTTACCTGCCATTGCTGCACGTAGTATTGTGATGGACAACAACGATCCTAGGGAAACGCTCTACATTGGTATGAATACAGGTGTGTATTACAGAGACAATACCATGAGCGACTGGGTGGCATTTTTATCTGGCTTGCCCCTTGTAGCTATAAATGAACTGGACATACAATTGAATAGCCGCAAAATAAGGGTGGGCACTTATGGCAGGGGCGTGTGGGACAACGACCTCATATATAATGTTGTGTTACCAGTGCGTTGGCTAAGTTTTACAGGAAAAAGAACTACGGCGGGCAACCAGCTAAACTGGAAAGTAGCCGAAAACAATGCTACCGATAAATACGAACTTGAATACAGCAACAATGGCGTAAGATTTACTACTATACAAACAATTGATGCGCTTGCAAAAATTCAAAACAGCAATAGTATAACTGCAGATTATTTGCAAACAGATGCCGCTACAGGCGATGCGTATTACCGGCTAAAGCAGTTTGATGTAAGCGGACGTTCTTTTTATTCAGATATAGTTTTCTTAAAAGACGCCAGCAAGGACCAACTCGTTTTATTTCCCAACCCAGTGCAGGATAAACTGAGCATTAGCATTCCAGGAAATTACCCGAATACAAATGCCATTGTGCAAGTATACAATGTAAACGGCATTATGTTGCTACAGCAAACCGAAAGCAGCAATACCAGCACCATCAACACTGCAAAATTTAGCAGCGGGCAATATATACTGAGGGTTGTAGTGGATGATAAAGTTTACCAGCAGTTGTTTATTAAAGGGAATTAAGGGGGATTATTAATATTTGGTTGAGTAGTTTTTAAAAGTTTGATTCGCTTAGATTTCTGTAGAGTGTAGGGTTGGTTTATAAGAGATTAAGCTGCCCTATACGTCGGGCTTGCCTGACGGCAGGCAGGGTTTCGCAGCAAAGTTTTGTATTATTTGGAGATTCCTATTGCGAAAACCCCGCCGAGACGGCAAATTGCACATTTGGTGCTTGTAAGAAGTTATTTATCTGTAATTCGTTTGCTTTCATAAAATTTACTTTTTCTTACTGCTTTTTGAAGCAAGTTTTTTTACTTCATTTATTTCTTTCAATACAGATTTTGCGTTAATGGCAGTTACCACCTTTTTACCTGTTTTTGCTTCCAATTCTTTCATCGCTACTTTGGCTACATTGCCACCTTGTTTAGCTACTATCTTGCTATCCTCAAAATCTTTCGGGTTGACAGCAGCAGAGATATCTTTTGTTGATGCTTCGGCAAGCATATTTAAGATGAGTTCGGTGTTGGTCATGTTATCTCTCAGGTTTTCTTTTTTCAAACCCTTCAGCATTTTGTATTCTTTGGTAGTTTTATCGCTCCATGCTTTAGTAATAATATCAGTGAGTGTTGCAAATTGTTGCCCTTCTTTTAATCCTAGTTTCTTCCATTCATCGGTAAGTTCTTTTCGTACTTCAATACTTTTAAGGCGTTGATTTATCCAGTTTTCAGAATAGCCTAAGTTCATATAGTTTTCCAAAGCCCGGTCTATACTCAGTTCAGGGTCTTGCATTTCATCTAATCTTTCTGCTGCTACTTTTGCCAACCAAAGTTTAAAAGGCTCTGCCTTGGGCGATGGAATAGATTGAATAAGCCGAAACAATTGTTCAGTATCAGCAACATCTGTTTTGTAAAATTTGCCATCGGCCGATTGCATTTTCAGTTGGTTACAATTTGTAACCAACTGGCTACCTTCTTTTTTTAACCTATTTTTTAACACTTTCCAATAATTATTTGGATTCGGGCTATCAGTTAAAATACCAACAACATCTACAATAGATATATACCACTTTTCTTGGTCTGCATCCCAAAGTGTTCTTACTTGTTTATCTTCAAATAGTTTGATGGCGGTGTCTTTATTCATTGGTATTAGCTATTTTCTATAATTTTTATTTCTTCTTCGGTGAGGTCGTAAAGTTGATAAACTAATTGGTCAATTTCCTTTTCAAGTCCGCTTGTATCGGCATCAGTATTTGTTTCCTTGATTTCTAATATATTCTTAACGATTTTACTTATTTCCGTTTGCTTGTTTTCAGAAACATTTGGAATAGGAAGTTTTCTTAGCTCAGATAACGTAGTTTGTCTAAAATCATCTTTTGTAGCGATTGAGGACGAGTTTAAATAGATGAATGATATTAGCTTGCTTGCTAAAATACCTGTAAGAAATAGACAATCAAACTTACTGTCAATTGGTATAAAAGGATTGATATCTTTCTTAAACACTATTTTTTCGTTGCAATAAGTTACTGAAAGTCTATCCTGACGGCTAATTATTCGTCGTATTAAAATTTTGGGTTCAGCTTGATAGAATTGAATGAGATTTCTTTTATCGGATAAATCTGTGTTGTAAACCTTATCTTTTAACAAGCAATAATTGTAAACATTTCCTTTTGCAAGGAAAGGAAAAACGAACTCAGAATTATCATCATTTGTTTCAGGAAAGTTGCTACCAGATAGACCTTGTGTTGATTTGGTAATTGAACCAAATAGAACAAAGAACTCCGAATTAAATCTTGAAAACTGATGTGCTGTTTTATCAATAATTAATTTATAGTCTGGAGATTTAATTTCAGATACATTGAATTTATTATAGTCCAAGTTTTCTAATGATTCAACCTGTGCTTTTTTATCAAAAGCATAGATTGAATATTCTGATTTATTTTCCTTTGAAATGAAATATAATGCCGTATCTACAAAAGCATCTTCGAAAATGTTGAATGGGAGATTTATAAATTTATAAAGCCCATAATTTTCAAAAAAATATTTCCTGAATTTTGTATAGTTCTCTCCTGTTTGCCAAGTAACTGGAGCAATGTATGCTAACAAACCATAATTATTAAGAATGCTTAACCCTTCCAAAATGAAGGGAACAGATGTTTCATATTTTCTTTCTAATTGTGTGTATTTGTTGCTGAAAAATTTTCTTTCATTAATTTCAAATGACTCCAATGGGATATAAGGCGGATTTCCAATCACCACATCAAAGCCAATAAAATCGCCACTGTCATTCAAGACTTCGGGAAATTCAAAACGCCATTCAAAAGCATTTTCAAAAATTTTGTTTGTTTTTATTTCTTCAATTTCAGTTTCTAACTTTTTGGTTTCTTCGGCTAGTTTCGATACTTTTTTATTCCAATCAACTTTTTCCTTTTTGCTCATTTCAAACATGCTTTGAGTAGTCGTTAACTTCAACCATTCACCTCTTAGCTTTTGCAGGCCTTTAACTTTAGGGTCGTTCAAAGAAATTTCACTTCTGAAATCCGATTTAATGTCGGCAATCAGTTTTTCCATTTCTCTTTTTTGTTCCTTGCTTTCAGCGTTTCGGTAAGTGTCAACGGCTATTCGGTAGCTATCAATTGACCATTTACTTTTTTTAAGTGCCTGGCTCAAATCAGCATCAATGGCAAAACGGCTTACTAATGAGTTTCCACATTTTATATTGATGTCAATGTTAGGAAGTGTTTCTAATTCTGTGGCATTTTTGTAATAAGCGTTTTTCAATAACTCAATCCATAAACGCAAACGGCAAATTTTTACAGAGTTTGGATTGATGTCAACACCAAAAAGGCAATTTTCAATGATTGTTTGCTTTTCGTGAAAAAGTGTTTCTTGTATTCGCTGGCTTTCGGAGCGAAGTAGTGAGCCTGTCGAACTATTGGTGGGGTTGTACTCAAAAAGTTCGCCTTCTTCGTCTGTTACAATGAGTTCATCATTCACCACTTCAACTTGATATTCCTTTAATCGCTTTCCTGTGCGGTCTTGCAGTATTTTCAAATCGTTTTTTACTGCAATCATTTCATTGAGTGCCGAAACTAAAAAGTGTCCAGAACCAACGGCAGGGTCGCAAATCTTGATACTGTTTACAATCTCGTTGGCTTCTTTTCGGTCTTCAATTTTGTCATACAATTCTTCAACGGATGCACAATTCCATTTTTTTGTTTCATTAAATTTTTGAACTACCGATTTCCTAATAGTTTCCCTACACATGTACATGGTGATGAAACCCGGAGTAAAAAATGAACCGTCTTTATAGCCGTTTATTTTCTCAAAGATTAAACCTAGTACAGAAGCATTTATAAGTGATTTATTATCTTCTTGAATTTCTTCTGAACCTTCGCTGGTAAAGTCATAGGCGTTTAAGAAGTCAAATAAATATGCTAGGGTTGTTAAATTTCCTGTGCGTTTTTTGCCTTGGTCGTTTTTGAGAACGGTTGATGAAATAACAGGAATTGTTTTATCATCTTTTAAATTGCTGATGAATAAAGTTACTTGCTCAATTTCAGTCGGTTCAAATAGCGAACTATTTAAGTAAGGCACTTTTTCAAATGCTTTTTTTACATCCGGGTTTCTATCCTCATGCTTACGAGCCAATACTTGAAAAAACAAGCTATTCAGGTCGTCATAG
>JANMGS010000217.1:0-2617 GCA_031374745.1 Ferruginibacter sp.
ACTAAGTTTTTGCAGTGAGTCAGATTGCATTACAATGTTGTAAAAGCTCGCATTACCACTCAATTCATCAATATTGCTACTATCATAATGTATAAAATAGGCGCTGTCCGTTACTTTCGTTATAGCATTTTCTATTTGGTTTTTTACAATGGCTTTTTTGTTGCTCTGCCACCAAAAAATTCCACCAGCTACTGCAAGCAACAGCATTAAAAATATAATTGTTAAAAGTTTTCTCATATTTTTTTTTAAAACGGTAATCCAATTGCAATGTTTAATATTAAGTTTTCTTTACGCCAAGCGGCCGATGCTATATCTATTTTGTTTAGCACCCATCTTTCTCCAGCTGGCAGATACGGCTTTCTTATAGGGATGCCTAGGTCTACTCTTATTAATAAGATTGTGGCATCAAACCGTATTCCAAACCCAGACGCTACCGCAATTTCTTTTACAAAATCTTTGCTCAATTGGCCTTTCGTGCCAAAGAGCGTTGTATCTTTTGTCCATACATTTCCAGCATCTACAAACAGCGCACCACTTAGTTGTTTAGTAAATGGAATCCTCCATTCTGTATTACCTAGTAATTTATAGTCGCCTCCAATTATTTGAAAAAATCGTTGGTCGTTTATGGTGGGCTTGTAAGTCCCAGGCCCCAATGTACGGTTGCGATATCCACGTATAGAACTAGAACCACCAATGGTATATAGTTTTGTGAAGGGCAACAATCTTGAATTGTTGTAAGGTAACCCAATGCCAACTTGTATACGATTAGCCCATTCTATTTTATTAAACATTTTTTTAGTAAAATGATAATCTACATCTAATTTTACGTACTGGGCAAAGGGCACTCCAAAAATATTTTTTGATCGGTATTCCTTAGCTCCAGTTATCAATCCCGCTACATTTCCGGATAAATCTACAGTGGCATTAAAAAATGTTTTATTACGTTTATCCCTAAAGTTTGATGTATGTGTATAAGAAAAAAATGTACCCAATACCGCTTCAGAAAAAACAGAGAGTTGCAAGGATGGATGGAGTGCAATTTCTTTTTTAAATAAATCCGTTACGTTGGTGGCCTGTAAATAACTTACAGAAATAGGCGCTATATTAAATTGTGTTTGCAAATTTGGTTTCCATGTAAATTCATATTGAAAACGCACCAATTTTTTTATAAATGAAATATCTTTTTTAAACCAATCGTATCCCAAGAGTAAGATTGTTTTTGGCGGATAGAAATTGTTTTCTTTTATTTTAAAAAATGGTATAGCATATCTTGGCATGGTGAGCGAAATTTCAGAACCAATTCTTATATTGTTTATTCTTACTCCATTTGCAGCCGATGTTTCAAATCCGCCATATACCGATACGCCCAATTGCTCTGCACCTCTAAAGCTGTTTTTGTTTTTCCAGTTTACACTTGCTTGTCTGCCTACAAAATTATTTTCTTTTGTAGATACATCTAATTGTGCTTGTATAGATTTTTTTTTGGCGGCAGTAAGGTAATAATAAACATTTAAAAGGTGGCTCGTATCATTTTTATTGTTATCGGGCACTGCTTCAAAACGATTTTTTACGAATTTAAATGCACCCAAACCAATCATCCTATTTAGTGTGGCGTTTTGTTGTTTACTGTTATACATACTACCTGGCCTAAAAGTTATGGTAGAGGCAAACAAACTAGGTTTAAATTTCTTTTCCCTATCGTTTATCTTTAGTTTGTCATATACTATAAAATTGTATTTGGAAGTGTCTATACTGCTACCAGTAAGAGAATAACCTGGATAAACAGTAATATCATTTATGCTGTATGCATATTTTGCCTCAGGGGGCGTTGTTTTTTTTATATTTAGATACAATACTACTTTTCTATTTCCTACGGTGCTATCTGCATAAGCCATTATGTAGTCAGGATTAAAAAAATAGTACCCTTTTGTTTTCAAAAATAAATCCAGCCTATCTCTTTCGGTTTTTATATCACTTAAGCGATAGTTGTTACCTACTTTTAGCAAGCCGTTTCTTTTGCTATTCTTTTGTAAAATTTTAAACAAAGCACTGCTGTCATCTACCCATTCAATTTTTGCTAATGTGTATGCTGGCTTCACTTGTGCAGTATAAATAGCTTTTATATAGTAGCTCCCTATATGGTTTGTGTCGCCTTGTGCAGTGCTATGAAAATAACCAATATTTTCTAACAACGATTGTATGTTTTCTGCTGTGGCTTTTGCATTTACCCTACTACTAAGTACAGGTGGTTCTCCAAGTCTTTTTCTCAAAAATGCTTTTAGGCCCTTCTCTTTTTTTGGTTCACCTATTTTGTACCACCACCACACTTTGTAAGGTTGTCCCAATAGAAATTTATTGGCTTTGGGTGATACAGCAAGTTTAATTGTTTTTTTTAATGATTTTATACTTGTAGACGTTGCTGAATCCTTTTCAATTTTAATAGTAGACCCTTTGTACAAACGCTCCCCAGCAGGCAAAAATCGGCGCACGCTGCATGATGATAAAAGCAGCATAGTACAAAAAATTGTTGCGCCTTGTTTAATATTCATATTACTTTTTCTTTTTCCTAAACAGTTCCTTAAATTTATCATAGTCCATTGTAACCAAAAACGATACG
>JANMGS010000231.1:0-13821 GCA_031374745.1 Ferruginibacter sp.
TCCAAAACCTACAGCCGCATTTAATACCAGTGTGTCTAATGCCTGTATTGGGCAATCAATACAAATGAATAATACATCTAGCAGTGCCACATCTTATTTATGGGATTTTGGTGATAATACTCCTACTTCTAATCTGTTTAATCCAACCCATACTTACACAGCCCCTGGACCATACACGATAAGGCTTATTATTTACCGTGTGAATCCTTCTGGAAATGTATGTACAGATACTACCACAAGGCTGATACAAATAACATCTAGCTTGCCAGGTAACTTTACTCAAACGGCTACATCAGGTACTTGTGCGCCGCTTACCGTTACATTCGTAAATCAAATAAGGCCATCGGTTACTGCTGTTTGGAATTTTGGTGATGGTGGCACAGCTACTGGCGATAGTGTTGTACATACCTACTTGGCAGCGGGGTTGTTTAATGTAAGCCTTACCGTTACTGTAGCGGGTGGTTGCACCTATACAAAAACCAGTACCGTAAACTTATTGGGGCCATTGGGTACTTTTCAATATACCAGTGGTTATATTTGCTATCCTAATGCGGCTACATTTACTGCTGCTGCATCTAATACAAATAATTTCATTTGGAATTTTGGTGATGGTATTATACAAACCACACCACAAAATATAGTAACACATAATTATGCAAATCCTGGTGTGTATGTTCCTTCAGTAACTTTACAAAATGCAGCAGGTTGTAATGTACCCATTGCAGGTGTAGATACCATTAAGGTAGATAAAATCATAAAAGGATTTAAAAGTGTACAACAAAATAGTTGTGGTAGTACATTGGTAAATTTTACAGATACTTCCTTTGCGTTTTTTGGTAAAGCACTCGTAAAATGGCGCTTTGGCGATGGTGGTATTGGTACAGGCTCGCTCATAAGCCATAGCTATGCTGCTACAGGATCCTACAATGTAGAAATGATTGTGATAGGCAATAGTGGCTGCACAGATACTACTAGAAAAGTAATTGATGTGCAGGTAAACAACTACCCCATTGTTGGTATTACTGCGCCACTTGTAAAATGCACGAACGACTCGATACAGTTTCAAAGCAATGTAGTGTCTGCAGATTTATTAAATCCTATGCAATGGAAAATAATGCCAAATGGTGCAACTTTTAATGGAAATAATTTTACTTATTTGTTCAATACTTCGGGTACCTATATTGTTAGATTAATTGCAGGCACAGTAAATGGATGTTTCGATACAGCTTTTCATACCATTACTATAAATGCTGCGCCTACCATTACTACAAGTCCTGATCTAAATTTGTGTAAAGGCAATACAACACAATTAAATGTATCTGGTGCACTCACGTATCAATGGACACCAACGATTGGTTTAAGTTGTACATCTTGTTTCAATCCTTTTGCAAATCCTATAACTACTACAGTTTATACAGTAACGGGTACAAATGCAGCTGGATGTAGTAACAGCAAGAGCATAGTCATTACGGTAATACAGCCCACAAATATAACGGTGTCGCCAGATGCGAAAATTTGTATTGGGCAAACGGTAAATTTATTAGCAGTTGGTGCTACAAATTACTTATGGGATAATGCCCAAACATTAACCAGTACTACCATTTCAAACCCTACTGCTAATCCAACGGTAACAACAGTATATCGGGTTATTGGCTATGATAGTTACAACTGTTTTGCAGATACTGCCTATGTGCAAGTGGGTGTAGGAAGATATCCTACCGTAAATTTGGGCAGTGATGTTACACTTGCTACGGGTACTAATTTGCCACTCACAACCGTTATTACAAATGGCCCTATTGCACAATGGCTTTGGAACCCTGCTACAGACCTGAGTTGTAGTACTTGCCCTTTGCCTATTGCCACTATAAAAAAAGACATTACTTATAGGGTAAAAGTAACAACAGATTATGGTTGTAGCGCCAGCGACACGATAAACATAAAAACATTCTGCGAAGCTGCACAAGTATTTATTCCTAAAGCATTCACGCCAGATGGTGATGGCTTAAATGATATTTTGATGGTAAGAGGAACAGGTATTGCATCGGTAAAATATTTTAGAGTTTTTAATAGATGGGGCGAACTCATTTTTGAGCGAAACAATTTTGCGCCAAACAATCCGACCTATGGTTGGGATGGAAAAATAAGAGGTATTGTAGGGCCTCCAGATGTATTTGTTTATACGGCAGAAGTGATTTGCGAAAATGGGTCTTCTTATACTTACAAAGGGAATACCGCAAGTTTAAAATAATAACATGATGAAAAAAGTAAAGATATTCGTTTTTCTATTTATGGCTTGCTTTGTAAAAGCAAAGGCACAAGATGTAAATTTTTCTCAGTTTTATGAGTTGCCACTGCTTCGTAACCCAGCATTGGCAGGGCTTTACAAAGGAGATGTAAGAGCCACAACTGCATTTAGAAGCCAATGGCAAAGCGTAACCACACCTTATGTTTCTCAAGCATTGGGGTTAGAATGTAAATTTACAGCTCGCCAAAATTCCGATAACTATCTTGCACTTGGTTTGCAAATGACAAACGACCAAGCAGGAGATGCCAAGCTTGGCAAAACACAACTTCTACCTGTGGTTACTTTTCATAAAGCATTGAGCGAAGAAAGGGACAGCTATGTTTCCTTAGGCTTTATTGGTGGCTTGGTACAACAACGATTCGATGTATCAAAACTTTCGTTTGATGATCAATTTGTAAACGGATCTTTTAGTGCATCAAATCCTACCAGGCAATTTTTTTCCAATAGCAATGTAACTTATTTTGATGCCTCCGTTGGGCTTGCTTTCAGTAGCACCATTGGCGAAAGTGTAAAATATTATGTAGGTGGCTCATGGTTTCATTTTAATGCTCCCCGAGTTGCTTTTGATATTACAAAAGATATAAGACTCAATAGTAAGTATACGGTAAATGCAGGCTTATCTACTCCCACGGGAGAATACGATAAAATTACTTTCTACGTTGATTATTTTAAACAGGGAGGCAATAACCAAACGCAAGGGGGACTCATTTACAATCATGATTTGGTAAGACAAGATGAAGATGAAAGTATGTCCATCTCTGTGGGTAGTTTTATAAGATGGAATGATGCAGTAATACCAGTAGTAAAACTGGATTATTATAAACTAGGTATTGGCGTAACCTATGATGTAAATATTTCTAAACTTGCATTGGCATCTAAAGCACGAGGTGGATTTGAAGTTACACTTTCTTATAGGAATTTTTTGAATATGCGCAATAGCTCTTTAGAAAAAACAAGGTGTCCAGTAAATTTTTAGTTTGGTATAAATAAAAATGGTTAGCAGAAAACTTTTGCTAACCATTTTTATTAAGTCTTTATTATTTATACCAACATCGTCACCGGATTCTCTACAAACTTTTTCAAGGTTTGCAAGAAAGCGGCACCTACTGCTCCATCCACACTTCTATGGTCGCAGCTAAGGGTTACTTTCATTATGTTGGTTACTACAAATTGTCCATTGCGGCTTACTACTACTTCTTTAATTCTACCTACAGCAAGTATGCAACTATCTGGCGGATTAATGATGGCTGTAAATTCTTCAATATCCATCATACCAAGGTTAGAAATGGTAAAAGTATTGCCACTAAATTCTGCTGGTTGTAATTTCTTGTCTTTTGCCTTGCCATATAATTCTTTTGCATCCGCAGCTATTTGCGACAACGATTTTTGGTCTGCAAAACGTATAACTGGTACAATCAATCCTTCTGGCAATGCCAATGCAGAACCTATATGTATGTGGTTGTTTTTTCTGATAAATTCGCCCATCCAACTGCTGTTTACATCGGGGTGTAAGCGCAAGGCAGATGCACAAGCTTTTATAATCATATCGTTGAACGATACTTTTACTGGACTTACTTCATTTATAGCCACACGAGCTGCCATGGCATTGTCCATATTAAGCTCCATGGTTAAATAAAAATGCGGTGCAGTAAACATGCTCTCTCCAAGACGACGAGCTATTACTTTACGCATTTGTGTTAGCGGTACATCGGTAAATGATTCTTCACCTGCAATAAAGCTTGCTACAGCTTTTGTAGGAGCAATTGAAGCAGGCGCACTTACAGCAGGCGCAGCTGCTTCTTTATAATTGTCAATATCTTTTTTAATTATTCTACCACCATCTCCGCTGCCAGCAACCTTACTAATATCAAGCCCTTTGTCTGCCGCTATTTTTTTGGCTAGGGGAGAGGCTTTAATTCTACCTCCATTAGTTTCGGGTTGGTGGGTTTCGGGTTGTGGGTTTTGTGCAGCTGCTTCAACTGTTGCTGGCGCTTCGATTTTTGTTGTCAACTGCACACTGCTATTTGCCAACTGATTTTCTGCAGCCACATATGCACTCACATCCGTACCTGGCTTACCCACGATGGCTATTATTTGATTAATTTTTGCAGCACTTCCAGCTTCTACTCCAATGTATAAAAGGGTTCCTTCTTCGTATCCTACTACTTCCATGGTAGCTTTATCGGTTTCTACATCGGCCAGTACATCATCCGCTTTTACCGTGTCGCCCACTTTTTTATTCCAAGTTACAATCTTGCCTTCTGTCATGGTATCGCTCAAAAGCGGCATGCGTATTTCTTTTGCACCAGCGGGGAGGGAAACTACTGACGACTGGCCACCGACCACAGATTGGGCTGTAACAATTAAACTTTTTTTATCATCAGCCGGTTTTTGTATTTCGTCCGTTGTCTGTGGTCTGTTGTCAGTGGTCTTGCCCTCGGCGTCTAGCAAATGCTTATAATCTTCGCCGGCTTTGCCTATAATGGCTATTATTTGGTTCACTTTTGCCGCCTCGCCAGCTGGTATCCCTATGTAAAGCAACGTACCATCTACATACCCATTTACTTCCATGGTAGCCTTATCTGTCTCCACATCTGCCAGTACATCATCTGCCTTTACCGTATCGCCTACCTGCTTGTTCCATGCCACAATCTTACCTTCTGTCATTGTATCGCTCAATAGCGGCATGCGTATTACTTCTGCCATATCAGTTATCTTTTATAAATATTTAAGCCCGAAATTAATGCAAAAAAAATAAAATTCCCTCAGTCATAAAAACAAACAGCAAATTAATAATCTAACTCTAAATTTAACCTATCCCTCAATTCTTTAATAAGCGGGTATTTTTCTATTAATAATTGGTATTGTTGCTTTGCAGGCAATGTTTTGGAATCATCTACTTCTACATGCTCCTGTTCCACTATCTCCATGCTGTATTTCAAAAATTTATTGCTAAAATGATCTTGTAAAAAATGAATGAGACCCGAGCGTTCGTTTTCAATAAATTTTTGTTGCACTTTCCCTTCAGTGATGATCGTAAAATTGTTGTCATCGTCTATTCTCAATTGGGCCGCTTTAAATTGGGTAACAGAAGGGTGCTTTTTTTCGCCTACCAGTATTGTGGTGTATTGCTCCCAAGCTTTTTTTAAGGCTTCATCATTAAAAGCTGTAACGGGTAAATTTTGTTTATCCTGCTCAATGATTTTCGCCCGTATTTTGCTCAGGTTTCCGAAACCCCCCGTTTTTGTTTCCGGTGTGGGTTGTTGCATGGGTGCTTCTATTTTTCTTTCGGCAGGTTTTTCTTTTTCTATTGTAAGCGTTGCTGTTTGTGTTGGTTCTTTTTTTATTGGAACAATAGTTACGTCTTCTTTTATTTTAATGAAAGAAATATTTTTAAAAGCAACGGGTTTAGCTGCATCAACTAATTTTTTTTTTGTAATGCCAGCCGCATCTCCACTTATTATTTCTACTGCTTGGTTGAGATAGCATAATTTAATAAGCGCCATTTCTACACAAAGCCGTTTGTTGCGGGCTTGTCTGTAATCCATGGCGGCATCATGTATGGTATTAAGCGCTGCAATAATCCAATTGGATGAAAGCTCGTTGGCAGCTTGCAAATATTTGTCTCTAAAATCTTCTGCTACATCCAACAGTATAGCCGCTTTTACATCTTTGCTTACCAATAAATTTCTTAAAAACTCTGTAAGCCCTTCCAGCAAGGTATCTCCTTCAAATCCTTTTTGATTGATGTCATCGAATAATAAAAGAGCTTCACTTAATTTCTGCTCGGTAGCAAATTGTAACAGTTTGAAAAAATAATCTTCATCTAAAATATTAAGATGCTCTAAGGTATTTGCATAAGTTATATGACCGCCCGTAAAACTTACAATTTTATCTAGGATGCTCAATGAATCCCTCATACAGCCTTCACTCTTTTGGGCTATTACATGCAATGCCGCATTTTCGGCAGTAATGTTTTCTTTATCGCATATTTCTTTTAAATGATTTACCGTATCAATGGTGGTTATTCTTTTAAAATCAAATATTTGACAGCGACTAAGAATGGTAGGAAGAATTTTATGCTTTTCTGTAGTGGCCAAAATGAAAATGGCATAAGGAGGAGGTTCTTCCAATGTTTTTAAAAAGGCATTGAATGCAGAAGCGCTGAGCATGTGAACCTCATCTACAATATAAACTTTGTAATCGCCTGCTTGTGGTGCAAAACGAACTTGTTCTACTAATGTACGTATATCGTCTACAGAGTTATTGCTTGCAGCATCTAACTCATGAATGTTCATTGAAGAACCATTGTCGAAAGAAACGCAACTGTTGCAGGTATTGCAAGCTTCGCCATCGGGTGTTTTTGTTTCGCAGTTGATGGTTTTTGCCAATATTCTTGCGCAAGTGGTTTTGCCTACACCCCGAGGTCCGCAAAATAAAAAGGCATGCGCCAGTTGGTTGTTGCTAATTGCGTTTTTTAATGTAGTGGTAATATGCGCTTGCCCTACCACCGTACTAAAATTCTGTGGTCTATATTTTCTAGCGGAAACAATAAATTTTTCTACTTTTTCCATAATAATTCTTCTTCCTTTCCTTTTGGATGAAATGCGAGGTTCTATTTATGCAAATCTAAATATTGTAAGTGGTATTGGCAAATGTAGGTATTCGCCTGTGGCGAATACGGGCGAAGAACTCGCCACAGGCGAGTTCCTACAAGAGGCGAGTTTGTGCATTTGTAGGTATTCGCCTGTGGCGAATACGGGCGAAGAACTCGCCACAGGCGAGTTCCTACAAGAGGCGGGTTTGTGTATTTGTAGGTATTCGCCTGTGGCGAATACGGGTGCAGAACTCTCCACAGGCGAGTTCCTGCATATAGGCGGGTTTGTGCATTTGTAGGTATTCGCCTGTGGCGAATACGGGTGCAGAACTCGCCACAGGCGAGTTCCTACAACAGGCGAGTTCCTTTCCTACAAGATAGGGTGTCGCAAAAATTCTTTTTCTCTGTCAAATAAATAGCGGTATGTACATAAATTTCTGCTTCTTTGTACATCGCCTAGGCTATTGGCTACATTCAACATTTTAGGATTAAAATCACCTATCCATTGCATTTCATATGATTCGTAAGAGCAAGCATCAGATTGTATGTATTTTGCTGATTCTCCGATAATATAGCCATCTACCCCTTTGCCTTGCCACTCGGGTACAACCCCAAATACCAAGCCTGTAAATTTTTTATTTTTTGTAAACTGTTTTACAAAAAGAAATTTGATTTTTTGAACCAAGCCAAATTTACCGTGTAAATGTTTAAACCATTGATTAAGGTCTGGCAAATTAATAAAAATAGCAACGGGTTCTTTTTCATAATAGGCAAACCAAATTATTTTTTCATCCATAATTGGCTTCATCTTTTTAAACATGATGAGCACTTGTGCTTCTGTTAATTGTTTTAGACCTCCATGTCCTGCCCATGCTTTGTTATAAACAGTGGCAAAATCTTTGGCATACTTTTCTAATTCATTTTTGTGAAGATGTGCTGAAGAAAATTTTGGATTTTTAGCAATTTCATCATGCCTTTCCCATATTTTTTTGTCGAGCGGAGGTTTATTTCTCATACTAAAACAAACTTGTTCGAAAAATACCTTGAAACCATAATGCTCAAATAAATTTACATAATAGGGCGGGTTATAATTCATGCCATACAAAGGCTCCATAAAACCTTTGGTTACTAGGCCCCACCATTTATCCCTTTCCCCAAAATTTACAGGGCCATCCATTGCCTGCATACCTTCTTGTTGGAGCCAATTTTTTGCCGTATCAAAAAGTAAAGTTGCTGCTTGTATATCGTTTATACATTCAAAAAATCCCATACAACCCACGGGTACATCATCGCCTTTGTTTTTATACTTTGCATTTGTAAAAGCAGCAATACGGCCAATGCATTTCCCTGCAGTATCTTTTAATATCCAGCGTTGAATTTTCCCATGTCTGAATGTTTTGTTTTTCTGCTCATCAAAAACTTCTTGTACGTCCTTATCTAATGGTTGTATCCAATTGGGGTCGTCTTTATAGATACTTAAGGGCAATTTAAAAAAGACATCTATATCTTTTGCGTTTGATACGATAGAAATTTGCATAGGGTAAAAATAACAAAAGGGTAATAGAGATGAATACTTATTTAAGTTCTTTTCTTAATTGGACAGCTGTTTTGGAGCTGCCGTCGTGGCTCCAACCTGGGGGCATAAATACATATTTCAATTTAATGAAAAAAGGAAGGTCCTTTTTCATATCGGAATAGATGTTTTTCCATTCGTGTGCAACGTGGTTCAATGCATTGTCTGGATTATTCAAGGGCTTTGTAAGCCCATAAACAACGGGTTCTTCGGGCATTTCGTCCTGAAAAGTGCCAAACATTCTATCCCAAATAATAAGGCACATACCCATGTTTTTATCTAAATACCGAATGTTGCTTGCATGGTGTACACGATGGTGAGCGGGAGTGACAAATAGGGCTTCTATAAATGCAGGCATTTTTTGTATGTAGCGGGTATGAACAATGATGCCATACGTTTGTGTAACAGCATACATGAATACGATATCAATTGGTTCAAAACCAATAAGCGTAAGCGGAATAAAATAGATAAAACGGTATACGGGTTGAAAAACCGAAGAGCGAAAACCAGTAGTTAAATTAAATTCTTCTGAGGAATGGTGGGTAAGGTGCACTGCCCAAAATAGCCTGCAATAGTGATCTACTCTGTGTTCTATATAAAAAAATAGATCTTCCAACACAAAAAGCAACAACCAATAAATGTATGGATTTTCTATTTTGAAAAAATGTTGTTTGTATGTCCAAAGCAAAACCGCTACATAAAAAACAGATCGTAAAATAAAATCCAAGGAAGCATTAAACAGGGTTAGAATAATATTTTGAATAACCCCTTTTGCAGTATAATATTTTTTATGCCCCCAATTACTAATCAATATTTCTGCACTTATTAAAATAGTGTAAAAAGGTATTGAAAGTAATAAAAACCAATTTTCTCGGGCTGATTGCATTAAAATATAATTACGATGTACGAATTAATAATTAAGACTTTTCGACTCTAATAGCTTAGTCTATTTTTGCACAATTAAGAAAAAAATCACTTAAACACAATAGTGGACTAAACATTTTAGAAATCACGTACGTAATTCGTAATTATTATACGGCCATTATATCCACTTCTTTTGCTGCTAAATGTTTGTCAACAAGGCTTATATGCTTATCAGTAGCTACTTGTGCTTCTGCCTCTGCATCCTTACATTCATCTTCACTAGCACCATCCTTTTGCAATTTTTTTATTTGTTCAATGGCATCTCTACGAATATTGCGAATAGATATTTTTGCATGCTCCCCTTCTGCACCACACTTTTTTACCAATTCTTTTCGTCTTTCTTCTGTGAGTGGGGGTAAAAATAGGCGTATAATATTGCCATCATTTTGTGGATTAATGCCTATGTTAGCGGCTATGATAGCCCTTTCAATTACTTGAAGCATATTTTTTTCCCAAGGCTGTACAGAAATTGTACGTGCATCCAAGGTTGTTATGTTTGCTATTTGGCTTATTGCTGTCGGGCTCCCATAATAATCTGCAACAATACCGTCTAGCATTACGGGGTTGGCTTTTCCAGCCCTTATTTTTGTAAGCTCTGCTTCTAAATGATTGATAGCCTTGGCCATAGAATTAGCGGCCTCTTCTATTATAATGTTTAATTCGTCTGACATAATCTTAAGTTGGGTGCAAAGCTAAAAAAATCTGATGTTTTATCATCAGATTTTTAATATTTTTTAAAATGGTATTAATCTAATGGAGCTGGTTCTTGAACCAAACTGTATATTTTACCAGAAGTACGAATTTCTTTTTCTAGTATTTCTTTATCTAAAGGAATCTTTACTTTCTGTCTGAGGTAATAAATTATACCAGTGAGCGAAAATGACATTAATAAAAGTATTCCGATAAGTATGGTTGTATCAAAATTCCTACATAGAAAAGCTGTTCCAATAAAAAAAATAGTGGCCCCTACACAGGTAAGTGTAATTTTTCTATGAGAAAAACCTAGGTCTAATAAAAAGTGGTGAACATGTATCCTATCGGGGCTGAAGGGGGATCTTCTATTTAAAATCCGCAATCCAAAAACACGCATTGTATCAAAAAGAGGAATCATTAATACGGCAAAACCCAATGCTGGAGAAGCCGGCAAGCTAAAAGTATTTCCTGGAGCACCCGCTACATTTATAAACTTGATTACCAAAATAGAATTAATAGTTCCTAAGAGTAATGAACCTGTATCACCCATAAAAATTTTGGCAGGAGAAAAATTGTAAATTAAAAAACCTGCAATAGCACCAGAAAGCGATAAAGCAATTACAGCATAGGCTAACTCGCTTGCAAAGTAAAAGTAAATACCAAATACAAGGGTGGTAATAAATCCTAAACTACCGGCAAGTCCGTCCACACCGTCTATTAAATTAAAAGAATTGGTTATTACAATAATGGTAAAAAGCGTAAGGAATATACTAGCAATGTGGGGGATGGTCGTTATGCCTAAAAACCCATGCATGTCATTTAAGTAAATATTACCGAATCTAATAATAATACCTGCGGCAATTATTTGTCCAATAAATTTTTTGCTTGCGGAAAGGATAACCAAATCATCTTTAAGGCCAAGGAAAAATATTACAATTGAGGCTGCGGCAAAATACTTTATTTTATTTGTATCGGCCGCAAATTCCGGCACACACATTAACATTGCTACAATAAAACCTCCAAAAATTCCTACACCACCAATGGTAGGGATGACTGCCTTATGAACTTTTCTTTCATCTGGTTCATCAAATAATTTCTTTTTTTTAGCTATCCCAATTACAATAGGTATGGCAAAAAAAGTTATTGTAAATGCCAAAATAGCACTGAGTATTACATATTGCATAATATTCTTTAAACGCCTAATTAATTACAAAAGTATAAAATTTGTCTAAATAACAACGATTTAGCGGCTTAATATTCATACTAGATATAAAATTAAGCTTTTTTGGCAATAACTATATTACAAGACCTGGTTTAATAATTATTATTTCATAAATAAATACGAGGATTTTTATACAGATGTGCTCACTTTTTAATTAGGTTTGCACGAAATAGCTAAAAAAGTAAAAATATTAAGTAAAAATGAGCAAATTAACTGATACTGCTACTCAAGTAAGGAGAGATATAGTAAGAATGGTGCATGCTGTGCAAAGTGGCCACCCAGGTGGTTCACTTGGTTGTACAGACTTTCTTACAGCACTTTATTTTGATGTAATGAAGCATGACAATGCGTTTAAGATGGATGGCATAGGAGAAGACCTCTTTTTTTTAAGTAATGGGCATATTTCACCCGTATTTTACAGCGTTCTTGCTAGAAGTGGTTATTTTCCCATTGCAGAGCTTGCTAGTTTTAGGAAACTTAATACCAGATTACAAGGTCACCCTACTACACATGAGCACTTGCCAGGCGTAAGGGTGGCAAGTGGTTCACTTGGCCAAGGGTTGAGCGTAGCCATTGGAGCAGCAAAGGCAAAAAAACTTAACAATGATGTACAAACGGTTTTTGCTTTATTAGGCGATGGGGAATTAGAAGAAGGGCAAAACTGGGAAGCAATCATGTTTGCCGGAAGCAAGGCTATAGATAATTTGATTGCTACGATTGATGTAAATGGACAACAAATAGATGGCTCCACCGATCAAGTGATGAATTTATTTAGCCTAAAAGCAAAATTTGAAGCTTTTAATTGGGATGTATTGGAAATGGATGGTAACGATATGGATGATGTAGTGGCGGTACTAAACAAGGCTAAATCTAAAACTGGCAACGGCAAACCTGTTGTTATTTTAATGAAAACAGTAATGGGAAAAGGCGTTTCTTTTATGGAAGGTACACATGAATGGCATGGCATAGCTCCCAATGATGACCAATTGGCAAAAGCATTGGCAGAACTGCCAGAGACGTTGGGAGATTATTGAGATTATTAGGATAGATAAAATATTATTTAAGCCACTTATGTATGATAAGTGGCTATTTTTATTTTAGGGCAATGGTCTTGCTTGCCGCTTTCCTTGCAGGAAACCAAGAGGCAAAAAAAGCAATACCAAGTGCAGTACATGCAACCAATAGAAAGTCTGTGGCAATCATTTTTACGGGGAAATAATCTATTAAAAAAGTACCGCCAACAATTTTTATTAAATGAAATTTTATTTGTAGCATGCATATAATTAGTGCCAATGCAATGCCGCAGAAAGCACCCACAAAGCCAAGTAAGAAGCCTTCTGTTAAAAATATTTTTTGAATACCCATTTTAGTGGCACCCATGCTTCTGAGTATGCTGATGTCTTTTTGCTTTTCGAGCACAAGCATGGTGAGCACGCTTATGATTGTAAATGATGCAATGATGATGATGAGTGTAAGTACGGCATATACCACCCATTTTTCCATGCGCATGGTGTTGTACAAATTGGCATTTTGTTCGTACCTGCTTTGCACTTTTATGGTTGCACCTAATAATTTTTGGAGGGTATTTTTTGCAACATCAATATCGGTATTTGTTAGTAGTTTCATTTCTACTGCGCTGTATTCATTATCAGCTAGGCCCATTTGTTGTTTTACAAAACCTATATTGGTAATGGCAAATTTTTCGTCTATATCTTGTTGTATAGAAAAAACGCCCGCAGCAGTTACAATACCCTCACTAATGGCTTCTTCGGCATTTGTATTGATTGTTTTTCTGGGAAGTATGATGGTTACCTTAGAAGCTGGCAAAGCATCGCTTACGTTTATGAAAGCCGCATTTTGTACACCAGATCCTACTACAATTTTTGGTGTGTCTACCGTGCCTATTTCAAATTTACCATCGCTCATTTTGGTTGCCACGCCGCTTATTTGTTGGTAATTTTCGTCTACTCCTTTTAACGACACTACTTTTTGCGACTCCTCATTTTTCAATAAGGCATTTTCTTCTGCTAGCATAGAAACACCTACAACAAATGGTTGTTTTTTTAACTCATTTATCTGAGCCGGCGTTAAAAAAAATGTTTTTCCTTCTGCAGCGGTAACCCGTATATCGTTGTAAAAAGAGGAGTAAAGCGATTTTACCAAGCCTTCAAATCCATTAAAGACACTTAAAACAATTATCTGTGCACATGTTACAATTGCTATAATGGTAACACTGAGCCATGCAATGATATTAATGGCATTTGCAGATTTTTTTGCCCTAAAATATCGCCATGCAAATGTGAGGTACAATGGTTGTGGGTTGAAAGTGGTTGAATATCGTTGAAAAGGTTAAAATTTATTAGAATCAATCTTCTTTGGGTTCACCGGAATTTTCGTTCGTTTTTGTCGAAGAAGCAAGAGGGGTATTCTTTATCTCCTTAAAAAGCACTTCCATTTTATCTACATAATCCAAGGTATCGTCTATATAAAAAGTAAGCTGGGGCATA
>JANMGS010000235.1:0-4529 GCA_031374745.1 Ferruginibacter sp.
GCCGTTATAGGTTACGGTTGTTTTGCCAGCACGCCCTGGTTTTGTGGTTATAATGATTACACCATTTGCTGCTCTAGCACCATATATAGCTGCAGTAGATGCATCTTTGAGCACATCTATTGTTTGAATATCTTGCGGCGATATTACTGACAATGCATTTTCTACTTGTACCCCATCTACTATGTATAAAGGAGAGTTGTCCTGTGTAATAGAACCTCCGCCCCTTACCCTTACGATGATATCTGCTCCTGGTGCCCCTTCGGAACTAATCACTTGCACGCCTGCAAGCCTACCTTGTAATGCTTCTGCAGCAGATGATAGCGGAATATCTTTTAATTGTTTTGCACCTACTGAAGAAACGGTACCCGTCAAATCTTTTCTTTTTACAGTTGCATACCCAACAACCACTACATCTTCTTGTGTAATGGCTTCTTTTACTAAAACAACATTTACAACTTCGCTTCCTTTTACAGTTATCACTTTTGAAGTATAGCCTACAGAAGAAAATACCAAATTGGCATTTCCGTTTCCAGAAATACTGATCGTAAAATTTCCTTCCTTATCTGTTTTTGTTCCTTTGCTCGAAGATTTTGAAATAATACTTACTGCACTTATTGGCAAGCCGGTTTCGTCTTTTACATTGCCACTGATGGTTCTGTTTTGTGCGAATAAGGTACAAGGAAGCAAGAATGTGAGGAGCAAAATAAAATGCAATTTAATCATATAGCAGGTTTTAATTTAATAACAATTTTATTAATGTTTAAACAAAATAATTGTTTGAACTGGCAGAATCGTTACCCAATGTTAAACTTTTTTAATAGCTAATTGGAATAAACAGCACACTATATTTACGCAAACGTTCCCGATAATGACATTACAAACCAGGTAAAACTTTAATAAAATAACCATTCAAATCAATTGCAAAGAATGTAAACTGTTTAATTGTTAAACATTACAGTTGTTTAAGGTATGCAATACTTTTAACAATAAGCCACTACATTAATTTGACAGATAAATTAATTACTACAAAAAACAAAAGCTTAACTTTAATACAAATAATTTATCTGAAATGAAATTTGAGGCTGTTACCATAAAAGATATTGCAAAAGCGTTGGGCATATCCACTTCTACCGTGTCTCGTGCTTTGAGAGATAGTTACGAAATAAGTGCAGAAACAAAACAACTGGTAATTGATTGCGCAGAAAAATTAAATTATAGGCCAAATCCAAATGCATTGGGTCTCAAAGAAAAACGAAGTCGTTCTATTGGCGTAATTGTTTGTGAAATTGCCAATAGTTTTTTTTCGCAGGTAATTAATGGGATAGAATCGGTGGCCAACGATAAAGGATACAATGTCATTATATCGCAGAGTCACGAATCATACGAAAGGGAAGTTCTCAACCTCCACTCTTTATCGTCACGATCAGTAGATGGGCTTATCGTTTCACTGTCTACAGAAACAAATGATGTAAGCCAATTGCTTTCATTACACAAAAAAGGATTGCCCATTGTACTCTTTGACAGGGTAACAGATGAAATAGAAACACACAAAGTGGTAATAGATAATTTTAAAGGTGCTTATGACGCTACCGAGCACCTTATACAAAATGGCTACAAAAGAATAGCTGCCATTGCAGGCTCAGAATTTCTTTCTATTACAAATGAACGATTGGCAGGTTACAAAGAAGCATTGCAGGCTCATGGAATAAAATACAATAGCAGTTATGTAAAACATTGCTTTTATGGTGGTATGGTTTTTTCTGAAATAGAAGATGCCGTAAACAAACTTTTTACCCTCAAACAAAAGCCCGATGCTGTTTTAGCTACCAGCGACAAACTTAGTACAGGTTGCTTTAAAACCATCATGCGCCGAGGGCTTAGCGTACCACAAGATATTGCTATTGCAGGTTTTTCTAATGCGGATATTGCCGAGTTGCTAAACCCATCGCTTACTGTTGTACGACAACCAGCCATGGAAATGGGTAGGGCATCTATGGAACTTTTATTACAACTTATAGAAAGCAAAAGACCGGTGACACAATTTGAAAAAAGGGTACTGAGTCCCGAATTAATTATAGGTAACTCATCCTTGCCAATTTAATAAACCAATCCTTTTGTTGTTTCCGTTTTATTGTTGGATTTTATTCTGCACTTTCTGTCAAAAAATTCAGCGTATAGTTTTTGTATTATTTCTGTTTATACCCTGTTGGGCAATGTCAATTAGTTAAGGAATGTCAGCCTGAGGCACTCATGCACAGCATCCATTGGATAAACGTTTTTAAGCTCTTCACTACTAAAATAGGGAAAGGTTGAACATGACATATAAAATAAGTTTTATGCAGCTTCGCTGCGAAAAAGAAAGGCTTGCCACAAAGGCGCAGAGGCACAAAGTAGAAAAAATGCTTTGCATTTTTCCTTTGTGTCTTCGAGTCTTTGTGGCTAAATTAGATTTTGTAAAAAATTGATTTATGGTCTTTTAATAAATATCTCATTAGCAGCTTGTCGAAGCCGATATACTGCTTAGAACCCGCCTACGACATCCGTTAAAAGTGGGGCAGCTTTTATTAGATACATGAATTTCATTGCAACTTTTGCAATCTAATCAATGCTTCAATAAAATAATAATCTGCATAAATAATGGGTATGTCAATATCCTTGTCAGCAGGTTTATTGCCCGTAGAATGCAGTAAAAAAGCATGGTTTGTTTGCTTACTCAAATACCTATCAGATGAAAGTTCGTTGAGCATAGCAACCGCGGCATGCTTATATTTTTTTTGCAGTGAAGCATCATTGCACAAAGTAGATAGTTCCAACAATGCTGATGCAACTATGGCAGCGGCCGATGCATCACGAGGGGTATTGGGTATAGATGGATCATTAAAATCCCAAAAAGGAATAAAATCTTTTGGTAATTTTTTAAGGTAAATATCGGCTGCATTATTGGCTGTTTCTAAAAAAGCCTTGTTACCCGTTTCCCTATAAGCCATTGTAAAACCATAAATGGCCCAGGCTTGCCCCCTTGCCCACATGCTATTATCAGCATAGCCTTGGTGTGTGATGCCTTTCATTTTATTGCCTGTTTTAGTATCATAAAACAACACATGATAGGTACTAAAATCTGGACGAAAATGATTTTTCATAGTAACAGTTGCATGACTAACCGCTATATCGTACAATTTACGATCTCCCCCATTTTTGGCTGCCCAAAACAGCAATTCCAGATTCATCATATTATCGATGATTGTATTGTGGGGAGTACCTAGTTCTTTGTACCTACCGGGCCAAGAAAAAATAGTACCTACTGTAGGATTATATAAAGTTGCCAACGAATCAGCCGTCCTTAATAAGATTTGTTTATACTCCTTATTTCCTGTTAAACGATAACCATTGCCATAACTGCAATACAACTGAAAACCCAAGTCGTGATTAAAGCCAGGCTTGTCTAAAATTCCACTTAGCATGGCTGTTGTTTTTTCGGCCTCGGCTTTCCAATACTCGCTTTTTGTAGTTTCAAATAAATACCATTCTATACCAGGCCAAAAACCGCTCCGCCAATTATGTATCTCCATGTTTGTCCATTCCGTTTTTCCTTTCTCAATTATTATGGGCAATAGATTTTTTGCTGGGTTTTCTGCTACTGTTTTTCTGGCTTGTGCATCGCAGTACGCTAATACATTTTCCTTTGCCTTCTGTTTTGAAATAGAAGGGGCACATGAATAAATAGCAATTGGAATGATGGCTAGACATATTTTTATTATTAAAAAATGAAAGCTATTTGACTTGCTGTACAATCTTCTCTTTTTATTGTTTTTTAAAATGTATAAATACGACAATTATTTTATCCTATGACAAGCCTACGAAAGCTGCAAAATGATTTTATGTTGGGACTAGCCCAGATTGAAGCGGTTATCCTTTTTGTGCCCGGGCCTTGGCGGGTACAAAAAGATAATAGCGAAAAGCTGGGGACCAATGTTGAACATTGCTTATCTGTTGATGCTTCTATGTCTTTATCTATGTAAGTTTTGTTTGCGAAATTTAAATCAATAATCTATCTTTTTCATTTTGGGTACAAGAAAATGCATAACCAACCAACCTATTAAATAGGCAAGACCACAAATAACAAACATGATTAAATAGCTCTGCGATAAATCTGCCTTAACCAATGGCAATTGAATTTGTTTTAATTTTTCGAATGCAGTTAAGTCAATTGCTTTTAATTGTTCTATTACTTCATTGGGTAGTTTGCTAATATCTTTTTGGTTTAGATTTACGATATGATCTTGTTTGTCCTTGAGCGACAAACTTAAAATATTGGTAACATACTCTCCAAGGCCATTTGCTTTGGCCTCTACCCACGATTTTGCAATACCGCTTGCCCTATAAGCATCAAAAAGCAACCCTGCACCTTTTGCAATTAATATACCCCCTACAGCACCAAACATACCGCCAATACCCGTTACCGAAGCTGTAGCAGATTTAGGAAACATATCGCTTACCGTAGTAAAAATATTGGAGCTCCATGCTTGGTG
>JANMGS010000250.1:0-5633 GCA_031374745.1 Ferruginibacter sp.
ATGGCATTGCCAGCAATCGTTTTTAAATTGGTAGAATCATCCAAAGTAATAAACCGGATGCTATTCCCATTAAGAATATAAATTTTATTGATACTGTCTGTGGGAGCTGTTTGGGCTACAATATTTTCTGTAACACAAATAATAACCAGTAGAAGGATGTAGCGTAATTTTTTTACCATCAAGATAATTTTGAAACCACAAATTGAACAATTAAAAACTAAATATTGTCACAATTATTTATTTTACCTTCTCTACGTAATACGGGCTATTCAATGTATCTGCCATAGGAACCAACAATGGTTCATTTTTTACCTTTTTACCAAAAAGAGAAATGTTAATATATCTTTTTGGATTCATACGCACATCGTCCAACAATAAATTGAGCTTATTGCCGCTAGATGCTAAGTTTTTATACAAAGTAGGATCGTTCAATAGTTTACCAAGCGTACCGTTGCTGTTGTTGATATTGCCAATGGTATTTTTAAGTTCATTAATGGCTTTGTCCAAATTATCTAGTGTATTTTGAACATTCAGGTTAGCAAACTTTGCGGTGGTTTTATCTAAGTTACTCACCACACTGTTTATCTTTTCGTTGTTGTTTGCAAAGTTTCCTGTAATGGCACTTACGTTATTTAATGATTTAGCCAATGCACCCGTTTGTGTATTCAACAATGAATTTAAAGAAGCGGTAGATACAACCATTGCGGTTGTTACTTTGTTTAAATTGGCAAGTGTAGCGGCTATATTATTTTTAGATGTAGGGTCCAGCATACTGTTAAAATTATCTACCAACGTATCTATAGAGCCAAGTGCTTTTTTTACTTCAAATAAAACGGGGTCTACTTTTTTTAGTACATCATTAAAAATACCCGCACTGTTTTCGGTAAGTATGCTGTCTTTATTTTTTAAGTAGCTAGTAGCATTGCCAAGGGAAATATCGATACTTGTTGTACCCAGCGGGTTCGATTTTATGGTGGCAATAGAATTGGTAGGAATATTAATATCTTTGGTAATATTCAAGGCCACATCAATTTCACGCATATTTTTATCGGTAGTTATTTTATACACCGTTCCTACTTGCATGCCATTAATCATTACTGGATTGGAGTTTTGAAGCCCTTGTATATTGCCATATTTGCCAATAATTACCGTATCATTACTCCATAATTTTTTCCCTTTCAAAAAGTTGAACCCTAATATTAATAAGGTGAGTGAAACGATGGATATGATACCTACTTTGGTTTCGTTGGTTATTTTCAATTGTGTATAAGTTTAAAAATTATATGTAATGGGGTTATATGATATGGTTAATGGGCGCCAGAAGTTGATGGATTTTCAAGCTGGTTCTTGTATCTTATGACTGCTTTTGTTATCGCATCGGCCAGCTCTTGTTGTCCTTTTACACTTCTTAAATAACGTTCGTCCTCAGGGTTATTTAAAAATCCTGTTTCTATTAGTATGGCTGGCATTTTAGTGGCAGATAAAACACGGATACCTACTTGACGTTGGTTTACGCCCAATGCTTTTCTTCCCGTTGCCTCTACTTCGTCGTTTACCATTGTAGCCAATAAATCACTTTTCTTTTGATATAAATTTGCATACACCAATGCCAATTGCCTCCATTCTGGTGATTTATAATCAATTTTTTCAACTGCGCTATCTCCACCTTCAATTTCAAAATCTTCTTGCCCATTCATAATGGCTTTTAATTTATCACTTGTTTTATGTGCGGCAAATATATAAACCGATGTGCCGTTGGCTGTACCTGGCAAAATATACGATTCAAAAACGGGTACTTCTACTTGATATTCTTCTGTATGTTTTTTTCTTTTTTTTCCTTTTCCGGTATAAGTTACTTTATACTTTGTAACCATTTTTGTACCTATTTTCCTGCTGGCTCTTTTGGGAAATTGAGAATCTGCATGAATACACAAAAACAAATCGCCCTTTGCTTCGTTGGCTTTTCTTGCTTTTTCATTGGGATCGTCGTATATATCTGTTGTTCTTGTAGGTACTACTTTTACATCTGGCAATTGTCTTTTGAGTTCTGCAACCAATTTTAATGAAATAGCTAATGTAATATCTTTTTCATACGTACCAAAAGAGTTTTCATAAATTGCGTGCGCCCCTGGGTCGGTCCCACCATGGCCCGCATCTACCACAATCGTTTTTAATTTTTTACCCTGTGCAGCGCATTGCGTTGTAAATGCACCTATAGTAAATAAACAGCCAAACAGTAATAATCCTTTTCTTATCATAATTTTTATAATAGGTTGTTGGTTTTGTTATATTTATTGTAAACAATTTATCATAAAATTTTAATAGCTATTTTTGCGCTTTCTCATTTATGAACAATCGTAACAAAGGTAAGGCAAAAAACATTTTGACTTGGTGGTGCTTACCGCTGTTGATATTATTAACGTATCATTTTAATAGTTATGCAAAACTAACCAATCATGGCTATTTATTTACCCATCCTATTGTAGATACACCGCCTCCAGTAAAAGTTAAAGTTGACAGCATTAAAATTCCTTTAAAACAAAAGTCGGATAGTTTTCGAATACCCTCTATAAGCGAAGAAAAGAAGATAGTTACCGATTCCAATGCTTTTACTCAGATTGTAGATACTTTTAGTTTTAGAAGATCCAAAGATTCTTTGGATGCGCCCGTTGTATACCATGCCGATGATTCGATGGTAATAGATGTGCCTGGAGAGAAAATGTATTTATATGGCAAAGTTTCTTCTATAAAATACCAAGACAATAATTTATCGGCTCCAAAGATAGAATTTGACCAAAAAAGCAGCATCATAAGTGCTTTTCTCACAAAAGATAGCACAGGTAAGGCCATATCTTATCCTTATTTTGAACAAGCCGATACCAAAACAGTAAGTGATACCATACGGGTAAATATGAAAACGGGTAAAGGAATAACCAAAGGTACCTATACCAAACAAGGCGAAATGTTTGTATATGGGGAGAAAATAAAGAAGGTAGATACTTCTGTTTTTTATGCTTATCGCACCAGATTTACCACCTGTAATTTAGATACGCCCCATTTTGCATTTATATCTAAGAAAGCAAAATTTATAAATAAAAAATGGGCTTTTACTGGTCCGGTGCATCCAGAATTTGAAGGAGTACCACTTCCCATTTCATTGCCTTTTGGTATTTTTCCACTATCACAAGGCCGGCATTCGGGCTTACTAGCACCTAGTTTTATAGCAGATGCACAAAGAGGGCTTGCCTTGGAAAATTTGGGTTATTATAAAATCATTAGCCCCAATTGGGATGTTATTACAAGAGGTACTTTATATTCCTATGGTAGTTGGAACCTGAACTTTAATCCAAGGTATTACCGGCGATACCGATACCAAGGAAACTTTACCATGGCTTTTCAGAATTTTAAGCCACTTGACCAACCAAAAACTACTACTATACAAATAACCTGGACACATACTGCAGATACCAAAGCAAGGCCTGGCGTTACTTTTAGCGCAAATGTAAATGCGGGTAGCAGTAAATACAACCAACAGCTACCCAACAGTCCGATACAAAATTTTAACAACCAGTTAAGTTCATCCATTACCTATGCAAAGGTTTGGAAAAATAAGCCATACAATATTTCTGTAAGTGCCAATCATAACCAGAACAATGTAAGCAGGCTCACCAATCTTAATTTACCCGATATTGCATTTAATGTAAATACCTTGTATCCATTTCGTAAAAAAGAACCAATAGGAGATAGCAAATGGTACGAAAATTTGGGAATAGGCTATCAAGGAAATACAAAAACACTTTCTTCTTTTTATGATACTGCAGGTAGTATTGGTAGCCAATTGGCAGATAATTTAAAATATGGCGCACAACATAATATTCCTATATCGCTTTCATTGCCGCCACTCGGGCCATTGCAATTGGCTCCATTTGTATCTTATCAAGAAACCTGGTTTCAGCAAAGATTGGTAAGATCTTACAATGCATTATTGGGTAAAGATGATACGATATCACTTAAAAAAGGATTGTATACTGCCAGGCAAGTTTCTTTTGGGGTGGGGGCCTCTACTAGAATTTTCGGCATGTTTGGCTTTGGAAAGAACAGCCGAATCAAAGCCATACGACATGAAATGAGACCCAATATTTCATTCAACTACACACCCAATGTAAATGAAAAAAATTACTATTATACCAAAGTGAGTGCTACCGAAACAAGGCAGGTTTCTTTTTATGAAAACGGTGGTATTTATTCTCCTTACAGTAACCAACGAAGTGGGGGCATTTCATTTGGTTTAGATAACAATGTATCTATGAAAGTAAAGGACAAATCTGATACCAGTGCAAAAGCCGACAAAAAAATTAGTTTGCTGGATGGTTTGAGTATAACAAGTGGTTATAATTTTTTGGCAGATTCATTAAAGCTGCAGCAAATAGGTGTTTCTGCAAGAACCAATTTATTTGAAAAAGTAAATATAAGTGCAGATGCAAGATTTGATCCTTACGAAGTAGACAATACAGGAAGAACCATTAATAAATATGTGTGGGCCAATAAACCCATTTCCCTAGGACGTTTAACCAGTGCTAGTTTGGCATTGCAAACCAGTTTTAAAGGAGGCGATAAAACAAAGAAGACGGCTACAGAAAGATTAAACCAAATTACGCCAAGTGATAATGGAATTACACAGGACGAATACCAACAGGACGCTGCATACATACAAAATAACCCAGCAGAATTTGCCGATTTTGAAATACCATGGAGTATAGATTTATCTTACTCTTTTAGCTTATCCAAAAATTTTGATGTAACAACTTCTAACTTTAAAAGTAACATTACACAGGGAATTACTTTTAATGCATCTGCCAATCTTACCCCCAAATGGAAAGTAGGAGCAAACGGTTCTTTTAATATTACAGATAAACAATTGGGTGTGTTGAGCATGTTTCTTTCCAGAGATTTACATTGCTGGCAAATGAATATCACGCTGTCACCGGTGGGAAGGTCAAGATTTTTCACCATAAACATAAGCCCCAAATCCGCCATACTAAGGGATTTGAAAATAAATAGAACCAGAACGTTTACTGACTTTTAAAAAAGGAATGCCAGCTTTTTAAAAGGGTGGGCCCCTTTTTTATCACTCGTTTAGTAAATAGTACGATTTTGTTAGGCTACAACGTACGAGTTTAGAGGGTTTAGAAGTTTAGTTTGCGTACTAAATTGCAAACTATTAGTAAAACTATTGCGCAGCAACAAAAGTATCATACATCATATCATATACTTTTTTGTTCAAGCTTTTTGCATCAATATTTTCTGACGAAACGGGTGGTAAAAAAATCATTTTTAATTTGGTTGGCAAAAAATAAAATGTTTTATGTATGGGCATTGCTTTGTTGGTGCCAATTATAACACAAGGAATAATTTCATTTTTCGTGTCTACTGCCAGTTTAAAAGCGCCATCATAAAATTCTTTTAAAGGTTTGTCCGTTCTATTTCTGGTACCCTCGGGGTATAAGCACATATGTATTCCTTTTTGCAAAGTCTGTTTCATGGCTTCATAACTTCTCACCCTGCTTTTCTCATCTTTCCTATTTACCATGATGCCACCACGCTTATAAAACCAAGCAAATATGGGTACTTTT
>JANMGS010000386.1:0-3084 GCA_031374745.1 Ferruginibacter sp.
CTCATCCCGACCAAGTAAAACTGGTCGGGATTTTTTTTATCGGCATTAGCAGTATAATTTTGTTGATAACATTTATGATTAAAAAACCCATTGGTATTTTTGATAGTGGTTATGGAGGCCTCACTGTGCTTAAAGAAATTTGTGCCGCTTTGCCTGCGTACGATTACATTTATTTGGGAGATAATTTAAGGGCACCTTATGGGCCCTTGCCTTATGAAACCGTGTATGAGTACACGCTGCAATGTGTAAAATGGTTTTTCTTACAAGGATGCCCGCTTGTAATTCTTGCTTGCAATACAGCTTCTGCAAAAGCATTGAGAACTATCCAACAAAGAGACCTTCCCAAAATTGATCCCAAAAAAAGAGTGTTGGGTGTTATACGTCCCACATCAGAATTGATTGGAAATTTCACCAAATCAAAGCATGTTGGTATAATGGCAACGGCAGGCACGGTATTGTCCAATTCCTATGTACTAGAAACAGAAAAATTTTTTCCAGATGTAGAAGTAGTGCAAGAAGCTTGCCCAGAATGGGTGGAACTGGTAGAAAGCGGTAATCATCACTCAGCAGAAGCAAACGAACCTGTAAAAAGGCATATTGACAATTTGCTAGCCAAAAATGAACATATAGATTGTATATTACTTGCTTGTACCCATTATCCATTGTTGATTGATAAGATAAATGAATTTGTACCAGAAGATATACAAGTAATACAACAAGGTAAAATTGTAGCCAAAAGTTTGGCGGAATACCTTGAAAACCATGTAGAAATAGCGGAAAACTGTAGTAAAGTAGGGAATCGTTTTTTTTATACAACAGGCAACGTAGAAGATTTTAATAGTCATGCATCTGTGTTTTTTGGAGAGGAAGTAAAGGCTACCCAAATAAAACTTTAAGGCTAAGTTTAATTTGTTTGCATTATTTGCAAATATTTTGCTACTTTTGCCGTCCTTTCACAAGCGGTAGGGATGGTGCCTTACTTGCGAGAATGACGAAACAATATTTGTAAAAGGAGAAAAACATAAAATAATGCCAGGAAAAAAAAGAACCTACCAACCCCACAAACGTCGTAGAAAATCTGTACACGGATTTCGTGAGCGTATGAGTACTGCAAATGGCCGTAAGGTATTGGCAAGTCGTAGAGCAAAGGGTCGTCATAAACTTACAGTTTCTGATGAGCACGGTTCAAAAAAATAGACTATAATTTTTTGCCCATGCGGCATAAGAATATTTACAGCCCTCTATTATTGGAGGGCTTTTTTGTGGGGTGAGGTTTAGATACTTCATCTCTAAAGAAATTTTCACCTATCAATGCCTTTCGCCTCTTTTGTATTTTCTTTTTTCTGGAGTTTTATTATTTGGGTCGATCGAAAACATTAAAAAGAAAATAGCCAATAACAAAAAAAATATTGAAAGGTATAATTCTACTTTACGTAATTCTTTAATGTTTGCATCAAACTTTAATATTGGTTTATCTTCTTGTAAAAACAAAACAAGTATGCTATCACCTACGTTATATTCGAAGCAAGATTTGCTATCTAATTTTAGGGATTTTGTGATATTGTCTTTTACTAACTTTATAATGGCGGAACTAGTTCCCCTTGAACTAGTTTTACAGTAAGTTTTTTCAATTATCCCAATAGTTGGCTTGCCATATTCAAATACTTCTTTGCTATTGGAATATTCATTGTACAAACCAAATGAACAAAGTGCCAAAATGAAAGATAATAAATAACAACTATAAGCTATATCCGAAAACTTTTTATTAATTGATACTTTCATTTTGTTCGCTTCGTTAAAACATGTCATTCATAACTAAATTTCTACACCCCTCTCTTCCCTTTAAAAAATGCCTTCATCAAAGCGGCACATTCTTCTTGTAATACTCCGCCTATTACAATTGTCTTGGGGTGAAAAGGATTCGTATCGCCTGTATATTTCCGGTAACTGTTTTTATCGTCGGGAGCACCAAAAACCACTTTGCCAATTTTGCTCCAATACAAAGCGCCGCAGCACATAAGGCATGGCTCGATGGTTACATACAAAGTAGCATCTGGTACATATTTGCTGCCCAACGCATTATAGGCAGTGGTAAGGGATAAAATTTCTGCATGTGCGGTACTGTCATTTAGCAACTCTACTTGGTTATGGGAGCGGGCTATAATTTTTTCGCCCATCACCAATATAGCACCAATGGGTACTTCGTCTTTTGTGTAAGCTGTTTCGGCTTCTCTAATAGCAAGGCGCATGTATTGTTCGTCGGTCATTGTTGCTTAACTTTAATGAACAAAAGTAAACTAAATGGATACAAAGGCGGCATTGGATACCATCCGAAATTATTTTGAAACGGGTATTACAAAAACATATGAGTTTAGAAAAGCTCAACTGCAAAAGCTAAAAGCGGCTGTGGTAGCACACGAAAGCGAAATTTATGACGCTTTGTATAGAGACTTGCGCAAAAGCAAAGAGGAAACTTATGTTACCGAAAATGGCTTTTTTTTGGCAGAAATAAACAATACCATCAAACAATTGAGTGGGTGGATGGAGCCCGAATCAGTAGGTACTAATTTGTTGAACTTTCCATCTAAGAGCTTCATAATACATGAACCGCTGGGCGTTGTGCTGATTATTAGTCCATGGAATTATCCTTTTCAATTATTGATGACACCGCTTATTGGTGCAATAGCTGCGGGTAATTGTGTGGTAATGAAGCCAAGCGAACTTGCGCCAGCAACCGAAGCGGTGATGAAAAAAATTATAGACGCCACTTTTGATAAAAATTATATTTTGTATGTAGAAGGCGATGGTGCAACGATAGTGCCCGAGCTGATGAACAATTTTATTTTTGACCATGTGATGTACACTGGAAGCACTATGGTGGGAAAAATTATTTATGAATTGGCAGCAAAAAACTTAGTACCTGTAACGCTAGAACTTGGAGGAAAAAGTCCTTGCATTGTAGAAGCAGATGTGGATATTAAACTCACTGCTAAAAGAATTGCCATGCCCAAGTTTAGCAATGCGGGGCAAATGTGTGTAGCGCCCGATTATGTGCTCGTACAGGAGGGTGTGAAAGATGCATTT
>JANMGS010000416.1:0-3275 GCA_031374745.1 Ferruginibacter sp.
TGCAGGAAATATAGATATGGTAGATATGGCTGCACAGGTAGAAAAACACAAAAACAATCTTGCTGGGCTAATGATAACTTACCCAAGTACGCATGGTGTGTTTGAAGAAACCATTAAAGATTTGTGCCAACTCATACATGATAATGGCGGATTGGTTTATATGGATGGTGCAAATATGAATGCGCAAGTAGGATTAACGAGTCCCGGTTTGATAGGTGCAGATGTTTGCCATTTGAATTTACATAAGACTTTTGCAATACCCCACGGTGGTGGTGGACCAGGTATGGGGCCAATTGGGGTTAATGATAAATTGAAGCCTTTTTTACCAGGGCATGTGAGAATGCACGACGGACAACAGACGACGGACAACGGAGGTAAGTCGTCTGTGGTCGGTGGTCTGTCGTCCGCAATGAACTTTCCAATTCACGCAGTTTCTGCTGCTCCTTACGGTAGTGCAAGTATTTTGCTAATAAGTTATGCCTATATTAAAATGCTTGGCGCTGCAGGTTTAAAAAGGAGTACGGAGTTTGCCATACTAAATGCAAACTATATGAAAACAAGATTGCAAAACGATTACAAGATTTTATATACCGGCAAAAACGGAACATGCGCCCATGAGTTTATTGTAGATTTGCGTCCGTTTAAAACCAGTGCGGGCATAGAGGCAGAAGATGTAGCAAAACGATTGATGGATTATAATTTTCATGCGCCCACTTTGAGTTTTCCAGTAGCTGGAACGATAATGATAGAGCCAACAGAAAGTGAAGATAAAGCAGAATTGGATCGTTTTTGCGATGCCTTGCTTAGCATTAGAAAAGAAATAGCAGCAATAGAGGATGGCAGCGCAGATAAATTGGATAATGTTTTAAAGCATGCCCCACATACACAATTTATTATTACTGCCGACGAATGGACCAGACCATACAGCAGACAGCAAGCAGCTTTCCCACTTGATTATGTAAAAGCAAATAAATTTTGGCCAAGCATAAGCAGGGTGAACAATACATTTGGAGATAGAAACCTTGTATGCACTTGTGAGCCAGTGGAGAGTTATATGGAAGTGGAAGATGTACATAGCTAAGAATCTCTAAAGCTGTCATGCAAAAAATATAATTAACCTACAATACCAAGATTGGCTGTTTTGTATTCAAAATGAATTACAAAACAGCCAATTTTATTTTAGTGCGAATCTTACTTGAAAAATAGCCGATATTTATTAAGAAAATATTTCGATACATTAAGAAGCTGTTTGAATTAAATTCTTCGATTACCGTTTGGGTTATTAATATCATTTTCACCGCAGAGAAAATGAAAAATAAGGGTTCTCGCAGAGAAAAAGGCTCTCTGCGTAACCTCTCTACACTCTAGTACGCTGCGGTGAATAAAAAAAATAATTAACCCAAACAGTTTCTAACATTTTAATACTATGCCTCTAACCTGGTAATATCTGCTCAAAATACAACTTATATACTTTCCGTATTTGGACTGTTTAGACGCAATTACAAAATTGTCTCATCTTTTGATTCCTCAAGAAAGCTCGAAATTTAATCTTTTGGTTTTGATGTATTTAGCATATAAATTAAAATTAACTAAATCATTAATTAAAAAACCATACATTTGCACTTTATTAATACAATACAAATACAAAAAATGGACAAAAATCAAGGAACCGTAAAGTTTTTCAATTCTGAAAAAGGATTCGGATTTATTAAGCACGATGATTCTGACAAAGAAACTTTCGTACACGTAAGTGGTTTAATCAATGAGATTAAAGAAGGCGACAAAGTAGAATTTGAATTGCAAAATGGCAAAAAAGGAATGAATGCAGTTAATGTAACTGTTATCGGATAATAACATTCTAATGCAAAAAAGGCTGTCCTTCATTGGACAGCCTTTTTTTTTGCTTATACTTTTTTGATTATCCCATAATCTAAAACTGAGCAATCTAATTCTTTTGAAATCTTTCACTAATAATTGTTTCATTTTCCTGGGCTACAACTATTACAAACATACCTTTTTGTAAATTGCTTACGTTTAAGTTTATAAAACTACTGGCTTTTGGGTTATACGACTGTACCAACTTTCCATCTAGATTGTAAATGGAAATTGTAAAAGGCTTACTCATCTTTAAATTTTGAGTATTTACATAAAGCATATCATTGGTTACAGTAGGAAATATCTGTGCTTTCTTTTTGTTTGAATTTACATATTGGATATTAGAATATTTAATATCTCCGTTTTTTTCAAAAACCTTTAATCGATAATAAGATATGCCTGTTCTAAGGCTCATATCTGTATAAGTGCTTTGATTTATACTAATTTCTTTTAAATCATAATAAATCATATTATTGTCTGCTCTCTGTAAAATAGCCTTCTTTGCATTTACAATTGATTCATTATTCCATTGTAATACAACAGATAAATTTTGCACCGAGGCTCTTAGTAAAACGGGGGATGAAAGAACGGTTTGGCTGAATGAATATAAGCCTACACTATTTACCAGGTCTAACATATTGTTGGAATTAGTGTTTGTAGGAAAACTATTGAAATCTAGTAATGCTGCTACTGTACTATTTGCAGGTACATCGTTTGCAAACAAAGAAAAACCATATATTTTTTGCCCTATCGTAAAGCCTAGTTCGGCTAGACTAATAAAAACGCCCTTTATATTGGAATTTCTCCTAGCAGAAGGCCTGGTTTCGCCTCCATAAAATAATGGGTCTTTTTGAAAGATCACGAAGTCTCGTTCAGTTGTCAAAAGGTTGTTTCCAAAATCTGATTCTTCTACCGATACTACAGGAAGCGAATAATTGCTTGGGTCTTTCGCAATATTTAATTCACTTATGCCAGCAATATTAAAAGGACTACCTCCTCCAAAATCATAAATAATAAATCCGATTTTTGAAAGCGATGCACTTTCATTGGTAGTGAATCCATTTGGAAATATATAATCTATTCTTTCTACATTTCCATAGTGCACATTCTCACTGGTATTTTGAAAAACATTATCGAACCCAGTATTAATGTTATTGGAAACCAATCCTGCTTCCATTGTGGCTATATCTGGGGCATTAATTGAAAATATTCCTGTATTTTCAGTTGGCAAGGGTGTGGAATTTGATGCTGCCCAAAATGAAAAATGATTTCCAGTATTTTGAACAGCGCTATTACTCGCCCTTCTTACTTTAGCGATTGTGGGTATTTGTAATCTAATACCAGTAGTACCTGTAATGTTTGCATCAGTAATAAAAAGGCTATCAGAATTGCCTGCATTA
>JANMGS010000431.1:0-8859 GCA_031374745.1 Ferruginibacter sp.
ATCAAACGCCTTGAAGTAAAAAATCTTAAATATAATATTAACCAAAAGCATTTTTATATGGGAAATGGTCTCTTCTCCTTTATTTTGAAACGACCTAACTAATGTATTTTTGATAGTTATTTCAAAACCGTATTTTTGAAAGTGTGTAATTTGTGATTCATAAAGTGTATTATCCTTTATATGTTTTTTGATATTTGGCAATGTGATTTTTACAGTATTTCCTTGAGAAATGAATTGTAAATAAAGTTGTTTAGAGTTATTTAATACCAACTTAAATTTTTTTACTTTTTTATGTACTAAATTGAAAATCGCTTTTTCTAAAATATTTTCTTCTTGGTTGGCAAAAATCGCTTTCGACGTTGTTTGTAATTTAGCAAGTGTGATTTTAGCGTTTTGTAAATGCTGCTCTGTATAACTAGATTTATGAGTTTTTAATGTTTCTTCAAGAAACGAAATGCTTTTTAAAGCTCGCTCTTTTTCATCAAAAAGAGCATCGTCTAGATTGTACAGTATGTGAAGCGTCTGCTGTACTTGGTATAAAGCAGTTTGGTGATGGTTTGCTAAAAGATAGTTGGGTCCTTCCAAATCTTCCAAACATTCTTTTATGAGCATTTGTAACCTCTTTTTTTCTTCTTCATATAGTGCTGCTGCTACTGCTATTTCATTTTCCAAAATGCTACTTTTTTTGTTATCTCAAATATAAATGCTACAAAACTGTCCTCCAAGTCTTATATAACTTATGTGACCTTTTTTAGTGTTTTTTACAAAATATATTTTAATGATTCCTCACGGCTTTATATTTATGCAATTGATTAAATTTTTAACAACCCTACTCAAAGAAGTCTACTAAAGTTTTTATGGTAGATGAATTCTTGCATACAATTTTTTGTGTTTATTTATTCGGTTAGATAAAATCTTTTGCTGAAATTTTGAGGTATTGGTTCTGCGGGTACTATAGCTCAATTAATGCGTTCATTCAAAATAAATGAGAAATTTCAGCTATCAATTATAACATGACGAAAGGGCTTTTCTTTCTTAAGCGCTTCAAACGCCCATGCCGTTTTTTTTATTAGCGCCTTATTAAAGCACAACCTGGCTTTGCCAGAGGCCGTAAGCCCGTTTATACCAACAAGGCATTGTATCATCCATTTTCTATTTTGCCTGTTTCGGGGATACCATTTTTCTTTGCCAATGTTTTTATTTGGAAAAATATACCAGTGTGCCTGCCGGGTAAAATAATAGCTGTGTGGCAGTTGTGTAACGTTGGCCGCCCAATCTTCAATGAGTTGTAAAGAATCTGCCGTGGCAGGATCGAGTACATAGTGCAATACCTGCCCATCTTTTTTTACTGGAAGTACCGTGGCTACATGGTATTTCCAATTTTGTTTTAATGCGCCGATATGCTTTTTAAGAAAAGCGCCGCTAAAAACCCAGCCTTTGTAATTGGGTATACCCCATGCTTCCAATAATACAGATACAGCATCGGCTCTTCCCTCACACCCATTATGCGTATTTTTCCAGTTAAATATTGTATGCTGATTAAAAAAATGGAAAAGCTCCTCGGCATGTTTTTCCGAAATAGTAGCAACGGGAAAATCAATGTCAGAAAGAGCGGCATCGTGAAGGGTTGGAACGATTGTAATCATTATATTGAAGATAGCCTTATTCTATCTTTGTTTATTTTAATTTTTTGAAATTAGGTTTATATAGATTTTTTTAAACAAACTATTTTCAACTATATATCTTTTTACTTTTTCAATAGTGCGAGAGGAATGATTTTTGGCTGCTTTGGTTGCGGCCTTTGCAAATAAATTTTTACAAAAATGTACCATAGCTTGGCGATATGTTTTCGATATACTTTTTATGAAAGTCATTTTAAAGAAGTGATAGAAGCGAAAATGTTATTTATTGTTCAGATTTTAATCTGAACAATAAACAACACCTGCCGACTATGGCAGGTGTTGTTTGTAGCGTATAGCGTTATAAAGTTGCTCATTTATATTTCTTAGCTAATGCTCCCTTAAAGCAAACTATTAATAATTACTACAATTGGTAATTGCTTTGAAAAGCATTTATTTTTTCTTTGTAGGAATTTTTGCCTTTTCATTTTTTCTGATATCGCATATCTCCAAATTATCTTTAGCACCTGCAAAATCTGGAAAGAATTTTAAAGCCTGCTCAAAATCTGCCTTGGCTTCTATAAAATTCTTTGCTTCCATTTTCAATACACCCAATAGATTTGCTGCTGCGGCATTTGCTGGTACGTACTGGTTATTTCCATCCTTTAAAGTAAAATTTACCCCAATCTTTTTGCTGCTGGTATCAGACAATACTAGTCTAGCGGAGGCTTCTGATTCTGCTAAGCGTTTTAGTTGATACTGGCACAATGCCAGTTTATAAACATCATATGGATTCTTCGTAGTTGGAATTGCTTTTTCATATAGGTTGCAAGCCGTTTTGGGGTCACCTAATTCCTGATAACATTCTGCTGCTCTTGCCATAGCGGTGAAATTTTCTGGGATTGCTTTGTAAACTTCTTCTGCCAACAATAGTGCATTGAAATAGGACTTTGTTGTAAAATACAACATAGACAAAGTGTCTTTATAAACCATGCTATTGGCGTCTGTTACTATATAATTATGCAAAGCGCTGATGGCAGTAGAAGGATCATTGTACTTGAGGGCTTGGCGGTATACTTTAAGGAAATGATTGCCTAGCTCGTTTGTTCCTTGTGCCATAACATTCATACAAAGTACAGTTGCAAATAGAATGGAAATAAGTTTTTTCATTGTTTTATATTTTTTGCTGCCGAAGTTAATTTATTTTTAATAAGTATAATACATATTCTGCAAAAAACTTATAGTAGCCAGAAGAGAGAAGGAAACAAATCTTTTAAAATGGCGCCGCACAGGTTCGATGTTGCACAAGGCGGGGGTGCATATCAGGGTTTGTGGGATAGGAAGTTTAGATTTCTGCGCCAGTATGGCGGCAGCAGTTTTATTGTGGCGCTTCGTCCAGCCACATCAATTTCAAACTGTCTTTCAAAATATTCAAAATATATTTATGGTCTTTGGTTTCAACAATTAATAAAGGTTCGTCAATGTCAAATGATATAATAGCCCAATAATATTGTAATTCTTTTTCGTTAAGTTTTCTAATAATATACTCCTGTCCATTAATTTCTTTTCTAAATTCAGTCCATACTTTTTTTGTGTCGTTAATATCTTGAGTCATTTTACCCGTCAAAAAATCTTTGTCTACGTGAAAGGTAGTATTACCACCTTCAATATTTTTTAGGACTTCAATGTTTTTGAAACGTTTCCAAAGAACAGGGCCAACAATTAGCAGTTCGCCTGACAATGTATAGTCTGAGCTGTCACTAATGTTTTTTGTTATAAGAAGTTTAGCTTTGTCTACAATTTTCTTGTCGCAGTACTTATAAACTACTCCCTTTGGGATATTTATTTTTTCTTCAGTTTGTCCGAAAGAATTAGAAAAAGAAATTGTCAAAAGAATGGAAAATATAATTCTCATATTTTAAATTTTAAGTGTCTTAAAAATAGCTGCCTGACACAAATATATAGGCTATCTAATAATTTTCAGCACAATTGATATTCTTTTGTTTAACGTTATTTAAAACATATTATCGTTGTGATAATACGCCAAGTGGGAAATAAATCTTTTAAATTGGCGCCGCACAGATACGCTGCCTCACAAGGCTGGGGTGCATATCAGCGATTGGGTTTGTGGGATAGGTTGCACACATATCTGCACCATTAGATGCAATAACTTTAAATTAAACTCACATACCTGCACCAGAAGGTAATTTGTAAATTTTAATTTGTGTAATAGTAAAAAGATTTTGTGGAGTTTAATAAATCTGTTGTTCTAGCAATTTTTGGATAGCCATTCGATTTATAAATATATGTCGTACTTAAATGCTCGTCAGAATTGTTCATAGTACCTGAAGCCCCTCTTTTAACTTGCAAAAATTCAATTATATTGTTTTTACTTTGACTTTCATAATCATTTAACTTTGGGAAGTATCCATCGTATGGGAAAGGCAATATATTATTAAATTTAATTAACGGATTCTTTGAATTGTCATATGTGCTTGTACGATTCTCTACAATATAAAAGCTATATGTGAATGGATTTGTTGAATAGTCTGCTGAAAATAGTGAATCTTTTTGTGAAATTAAATTGCTATTTGTAAATTGTCTGTAGCTTACTTTGTAGCCAAGCCTTCTTACAAATGGAGGGGTAGAATTATTAAAACCGATTACAGTGTCAACTGTTTTTGATGGAAAATAAGAATATTTATTTAAGGTGCCATTATCGCTAGAGTCAAGTATGATCTTCCCATTTAGATAGGTATGATAGATTGTTTCTGTTGTAATATTACCTTGTTCATATGATGAATCAATTTCTTTGTATGGTAAAGTATCTGTCCCATTATAAAAATATAAATTTTTCCATCTTAAATCGACTGGAGAAGTTATTACACCATTTGTATAATAAACCCAATCGTATTTTATAATTCTTTTTAGGTTATCATAAACATAAATCGCTTTCGATAAAGTATCTAAATTTATAGGGGCAGTTGTATCTAATTCTACATACATAGATAAGAGTGTACTGTCTTCTACTAATGTTTGATTTGGCCTGGTTGTTTCCGATTCTATCGAGAAATCTTTTTGGCAACTAATTAAAAATAGGTTTAAGATGATAATTCCAATAACTGCTTTTTTCATAATGGTATGTTTGAAACCTCTGTCGTTCGTCATATTACAGGCTACACAAATATATAAGGTATCTAATAATTTTCGACAAAATTAGAAATCTTTTGTTTAGCGTAATTAATAATATCTTGTTGTGGTATTATGTTTTTACCGTTCCTTATTTTTTAAAAGATATGAGAGGCTTTGCTTCCTTTGCTATTATTAGGAAAACTATCAGAAAATCTAACACATAATAAATTGTAATTACAGGCATAGCACCTGCGTGAGACAATGATGGGAAAGTAGCTAAGCTGTGATAATGTAACGTTTCTCCTTTGTTGAAAACAGTTAGAATGAATTTGTTTATCTATATCGGTAGAGCGGAAATAAATTTTTTAAATGGTGCTGCACAGATAAGTTCTAGCACAAGGCTGGGCTGCATATTAGGGCTAGGGTTTGTGTGAAGAGGTGCTTATATATCTGCTACAGTTGAGGAGAACATCAACCACCAATGTATGCAGCAGTTTTTTAGTCCCACCAAAAGTATAGTCGTTTTGTTCTTTTCATTTCGGCCGCTAAAGCTTCAACCGTATCTGCTCCTTGGTCAACCACGTCTGGGCATACTTTATAAACTTCTTTTGCAAATTGTATCCAACTTATGGGTTCTTTATGAATAATAAACTCACACCAGTCACCGGACGCACCAATAAGTTCGAGTGAATATTTTTTGTCAAAGGTTTTTATTATCGAGATTAAGCTATCGTTAGTTATGTCCCAATTAATCCCGTCAGTTGCAATTTGCTTAAGTACAGTGTACTTGTCTGTTGTTTGGAGAACAGCAATATTATCGGGTTTATCGTTAATGCTGAAGTTATTCTCCAAAAGAAATATACTGTACCCTTTCTGTTTGAATTTATCTTTTAAAGAAAACACTAAGTCATACGATTTTGTGTTTGTTTCCGTAAATACAATTCCTTTTAAAAAAATCGGGTCAGATTCAAATTCTCCGTCCTTAGTGATAAATTTCCCTAAAGAATAGTGAAACGGTTCAATTTTGTTGGTATTAAAATTCCGGATGTCTTTAATGATGGATGTGTCTATTTGTAATGTGTCGCAAATTTTTTTTTCGTCATTTGTCAATAAATAGCCTTTTGAATCTGGTTGTGTTTTACAACCTGTAACAAATACTAAAATAAGTGCAAGGAAAAAGTAGAAATTTTTTGAAGTCATTAAGGTATCTTTTATAATGTTGCTTACACAAATATATACGCTATCAAATAACTTTAAACAGAATTGGTAATCTTTTGCTATTGTTTTAGAAAAAGTAATTTTATTGATGTGATATAAAATTACCAATTCCTATTTTCGATGTCATTAAAGGACTTTTTGCTTCATTAGATTGGGGTATAAAAATAGTTGCTGCAATCATGCGCTTAATAAATTCTAAATGTACACCATAACCCCTACGAGAGACATTTCTGGGAAAATATTAGGGTAGAGGGGAATAAATCTTTTAAATGGTACCGCACATATACGCTGAGCATAAGGCTGGGATCCATATTAGCACTGGGGTTTGTGAGTTAGGTAGCTTAGATATCTGCGCCAGTAAGAAAAATTCAATGTTATAAAAAAGCCCCGCACTTAATAAACCCAACACCAAACACCAAAAGTATTCTAACTCACCTGCGCTTCGGTTCAACTCCCACGAAACTGTTTTGGCTTCAGATTTTTGTCTGCAAGTTCTACGACCTCAGTAATTCTTTTTTGCCTGGTTTCTTGTCGCTTTGCAAGTACAATCCATTGTAAAATATTTCTTTTGTCCGATCTGCTCAAATTCAAAAAAAATGTCTTTGCATTTGGTCGCTTAATAAATTCGGCTTCTAAGTCTGTCGGAATTATGAGCGCTTCTGCTTCGTCTAAAATTGTCCAAGAGCCATTTTGTTTTGCAATTTCTATAATGTCAAAACCTGCTTTTGTCATTCTACCTTCATCAATGAGTCGCTCAACTTTTTGTTTATTTACCTTCGACCAAACGCTATTTGCCTTTCGTCTGCTGAAAAATTGCATATATTTTTCATTGTCTATCGGCTTTGCTTTACTGTCTATCCAACCAAAACACAGCGCTGTATCTACCGCATCGCTATATTTAATAGTAGGTATATTTAATTTTTGCTTGTAATAAATAACCCAGATAGACGTTTCTGTGTTATGGTTTTTAACAAGCCAATTATGCCAATCTTCATTGCTTTTGGGATAGTATGTTTTAATTACCTGCTCCATACATTGTTTATATAAAAAAAGGACTAATATTCATAAAAATATCCTTACTGCTTAAAGCCACCCAAGAGGAAATATAACTTGCAAGGATGAGCCAAAGTAATCTAAACATAAAACTCCGCACCGGTCCAACTCCCTCAAAACGTTCACAAAAATCTTTGCTCAATCTCAAACACCGTAAGAGCTGAAAAGAATATTCACTCAATCATTCTGGGTTAGCAAAGAAAATAATTTCTAAGGAACGAAGAAAATGAACCTGCTTCAGTCAGCAAGCAAGTCGTAACATGTAGCCCATGGTCTTGGTCGTGTAAATCGATTGGTTTTTTGCTTAGCTGTAGGTTTCGTGCTCATGGTTTGATAAAGATATATTTTTTTGAAATATGAGCAAAGTGGATACGGCGTAATCAAATATCCCCTAACCATAGCGCTAGCTTGTAAAAGCGCTAGAAAGCACCTGTGAAATGAAACCTGCAGCATTGGCTATTGAACAGCATCGAAGGCAACATCGATGGGTATAGTGTGCCCAATTTATCATAACGATCAAACACAATCATGTAATTGTACCAGTCATTGCGATCATAGTAATCACAGTAACGCAGTATTATTTTATTGTTAAGCCAAAAAAAACAAACCCAAGGGGACGAAAGCCACTACCAATACAGTAATTTTGCCGCTCAAACTCAAACAAATGAAACATTTTTTTATTACTATATTATTATTTTGCTGCTTGGGCAGTTTTGCACAAGTGCGTATTAGCCAAGTATATGGCGGTGGTGGTAATGCCAGTGCAACCTATAACCAAGACTTTGTAGAAATTTTTAATGCAGGTACTGCCAGCGTTGCCATTGGCGGATGGAGCATACAGTATGCTTCTGCTACGGGTACGGCATGGACGGTAAATGCCATCCCTGCTGCTGTAAACTTGGCCGCAGGTCAATATTACTTGGTAGGCTTGGCCGTTGGCGGTGCCGTTGGTGTGGCACTACCCACACCAGATGCCACAGGTACCAGCAATATGTCGGGCACTAGTGGCAAAGTGGCTTTGGTTAACAGTACTACGGCACTTTCGGGTTCAACTGCTTGTAGTGGGGCCTCGGTAGTAGATGTAATTGGTTATGGTTCGGGCAGTTGTTTTGAAACGGCCGTCTTCCCAACTACAGGCATTACTACAGCCCAATCTATGCAACGGGCTACCAGTGGCTGTACCGATAACAATAACAATAGCACCGATTTTGTTTTAGCCACTGTGGCACCCCGCAATACGGGTTCGCCCAATAACAGTTGCGGCGGCCCTACCCCCATTATCAGTGCTGGCCCTGGAATTACCAACATTACATCTTCTTTTGGTACGGCTTCTGCATCGCAATCGTACAACTTGAGCGCAACCAACTTAACACCCGCTGCTGGCGACATTACTATTACTCCATCGGTTGGACTAGAAATTTCTACTAACAATACCAGCTTTGGCACGGCACCCATATTAGTCCCCTACTCAGCAGGAACCTTTACAACTACCCCCATTTATGTGCGTTTGTCGGCAAGTGCCGCACAGGGCGTATTTAGTGGTAGCATTGCCCACACGGGCGGAGGTGCTCCCACGGCTACTGTTACGGTTGCCGGAGCTGTATTTCAAAATTATTACAATACCAAAGCCAACAATGGCCTTACTGCTACTAGTACTTGGAGTACCACTACCGATGGCACAGGTGCATCCCCAGCCAACTTTACGGATGGTTATCAACTGTTCAATATAATTGATCAAACCAATGCCAACTATACAGGAGTTTGGAATGTATCGGCCACTGGCAATACATCTAGGGTGATAGTGGGCGATGGTACCGCAGCACTTACATTTGCAGTG
>JANMGS010000581.1:0-2134 GCA_031374745.1 Ferruginibacter sp.
GAAAATGGCAATGATTATATTAAATACAATTCTTATGGGAAGGCTTGAACCAATTGGTGCTGGCGTACCAGGTAAAGTAAGATCAAAGTCAAAATTTTTAGTCAAAACAGAACCGTTTTCGATAGCAGCAAAAGAGGCAAATTTTTCTTCTACAAAAACCTTGAACTCATTTAATAATTGCCCCGCTTCTTTTTTATTTTCGGCAGCCACATTTTTCATTTCTCCCATGATGGTTTTCACCAAACCCTTTGTGCCAAGGTATTTTATCCGAAATTGCTCTATACCCTCGGCTATTGAAGGGTTTTCTGCCTTTATTTCTTCCTTGTACTTTTCTATGAGTGAACGCAAACTTTCCATGCTGCAAATGTAAAACAAATGAAGCGATGAAATATAGGCCCAATCTTAAAATTTAAATTGTGTAAACAAAGTTTAAAAATTCATGCTCTCCGTCACCGGCTTTTAACCCAATCTTACATTAAGAATTATTTAACATGCTATATTTTAAAATGATAATCAACGCATCATACATTTAGATTCTAAATCAACTAACACCATGGACGCTGGCCCCGAGGGTTATTTTAACTCCTCTATGCTTTTTAAAGCATCAATTCTTACCATTACTTTTACAAGCTTTTATTTTTACAAAACTGGAAAACAACTGCGTTTTTTACGGATGCCATTTGCAAAACAAGAAGAAATTGTAGTAAAACCTGTAAAAAAGCCTTCTGCAAAAAAGAAGAAGAAAACAATTTACCTAACTTTTGATGATGGCCCTTGCAAAGGAAGCAAAACCGTTCTTTCTATTTTACAGAAGGAACAAGTGCAAGGAACTTTTTTTATTATAGGAGAGCATGTGTATGGTAGTAAAGAACAAATGGCTATTTACGATTCTCTAAAAAGTTGTGGGTTGCTTGAAATAGCCAACCACAGCTACTCCCATGCCTTTAAAAATAATTTTTACCAATTTTATAGTAGCACCGATAGTGCATGTAAAGATTTTAAAAGATGTGCGGACAGCTTACATTTTGCAAGCGGTATCATACGTACGCCGGGTAGGAATATTTGGCGAACAGGAAATTTGTCCATTACCGATTTAAAGGCCTCTAAACAAACTGCCGATAGCCTTTATAGCAAAGGTTTTACTGCGGTTGGTTGGGATATAGAATGGCATTTCGATAATACAAATAGACTGGTGCAATCGGATACCGATATGTTGCAAATGGTAGATAGTGCCTTTGCAAAAAATGTAACTAAAACAGTGAGCCACTTGGTTTTACTTACACATGACCGTACTTTTCAAAATTCTGATGATTCTGCAAAACTGCATCATTTTATTGCCGCATTAAAACAAAAAGATGAATACGATTTTGAGCTGGTAAATAAGTATCCAGGATTGATAAATGATACGTTGATGAATAAATAAATTTTATTGAATGGGCGTATCACAATATTTTAAAATGGCCTCTATATCTTCATCGTTTAACTGAGGATATGGCAGCATGGGACTTTGCTTGTATTCTTCAAATAATTTTTTAGCATAAGCATTTCTCGAAATTACTTCTTGAGAATTTTTTATAAAAGCATACAGCAATTCTTTGCTTTCCCAACGGGCAGTTACGCCTTGTAATGCAGGTCCTATGAGCTTTTCGTTTGGTTTGTGACATGTGGCACAATTTGCTTTAAATAAATTTTCGCCATTGCTGGTTGTCCTATTTTCGGCAGCACTGGCTGTAGTTTTATCTGATGTGTTTTCGCCACACGATAATAAAAATATGGCAACTAAAAATAAAAATACTTTCATGTTATTATTTTAAGAAAGCCTCGAAAATCACTTCGAGGCTTTATGCTACTTTAAAATTTCTCGCCCAATTACTAATTTTTGTATTTCACTGGTGCCTTCGCCAATGGTACACAATTTACTATCCCGGTAAAATTTTTCTACAGGAAAATCTTTGGTATAACCGTAACCACCAAATATTTGTACAGCATCGGTACTTATCTCTACTGATATCTCACTGGCATAATATTTAGCCATGGCAGCTTCTTTGGTCATCGGTAAGCCTTTCATCTTTAAATCGCAGGCTTGGTTTATAAGCAACTCGGCACATTCAATTTTTGTAGCCATATCTGCCAA